>DASTNK010000189.1:0-3885 GCA_035720945.1 Burkholderiaceae bacterium | reverse complement strand
TGATGCCGACACCGTTCAGCTCGAGCAGGGTTTCAGCGCTGTCGGGCGACTGGGTGGTGGATACTGCCTGATTCATACGCCCCCCTTGCGCGCTGGCCAGATGCCTTGCGGCCTGAGCACCATGACGACGATCATGGCGATGCCGAACACCAGATAACGATACTGCGCCAGATCGGTGAAGATCTGAGGCACCACGAACATCATGGCGGTGCCAAGCAACACGCCGGGCACCGAACCCTGGCCGCCGACCAGAACGATGGCGAACAGCACGACCGAATCGGTGAACTGGAATGAACCCGGGCTGACCGCGGACAACTGCATGGCGAACAACGTGCCCGCCACACCCGCGATACCGGCCGCCAGCGCGAACGCGGCGACCTTGTACTTGCGCGCGTTGACACCCAGTGTCGTGGCGGCCAACTCGTCGTGCTTCAGATAGCGGAAGGTACGCCCCAGCGCAGAGCGGTCGAGATTCCGCATGAGCCACAGAACGATCGCCAGCACCACCCAGTTCAGGTAGAACAGATCGCTTTGGCTGCCGAACGTGTGGCCAAAGAACGATGGGCCGCCGATGCCAAAAATGCCATCCGGCCCGCCGGTGAGGCCAAACAGGTTATTCTTCATGGCCAGCACGAAAATGGCGTTGAAGCCAATGGTGACCACCAACAGATAGTCACCGCGCAGCTTGACGATCGGGGCCGACAGAATGGCACCGAACGCCGCCGATACGATGATGGCCAGAGGAATCGTCCAGAGAACGGGCCAACCGAACGACAACGACAGGATGGCGCTGATGTAGGCGCCGATGCCGAAATACACGGCGTGCCCCATGTCGTACATGCCTGCGCGCCCAAGCACGATATCCTGGGAAAGCGCGACGATGGCATAAATGGCGAAGATGCCGCCCACTGTGATCCAGGCCGGGGACAGCACGACCGGAATCAACAGGCCCAGGCACCAGAGCAGCGGACCGATGATGCGCAGCGCCCGCGTGCCGCCCGACGGTTTGGCGGCAACGGGCGACGAGGGGGCTGGCGCCGCGGAGCCAGCCGAGGTTTGAGTGAGTTGCTTGTCCATTGGATTACACCTTTTCCGCGACGCGCTCGCCCAGCAGCCCGGACGGCCTGACCAGAAGAATCGCAATCAGCAATGCGAACGTGATCGCGCTTTGCCAGGAACTCGACACATAACCGGCGGCGAACGCGTTGAACAGGCCGAGCAATAGACCGCCCAGCATGGCACCCGGAATGTTGCCGATACCACCGATGATGGCTGCGATGAACGCATTGAGCCCATAGGACCAGCCCATGGTGAAATAGGCTTGGCGATAGTAGAGGCCGACAAACAGGCCGCCGACCGCACCCAGGACCGGACCGATAATGAATACCAGGGCAATGACGCGGTTGACATTGATGCCCATGAGCCGCGCGGCGTCCTGGTCGATGGCCGTGGCGCGGATGGCCGTGCCTAGCCTGGTGTGGTGCACGAAGAAATACAGCGCCAGCATCAGGACGAACGCCCCCACCATGATCAACAACTGCACGAAACTGAGATAGGCGCCACCGATGTGCCAGGTGATGTTGGGCAGAAGATTGCTGGGAAACACGCGTACGTTGGGGCCCCAGATCAGCATGATGCCGTTTTCGATCAGCATCGAGGCGCCCAGGGCGGAGACGACTGGAGAGAGGCGATGCGCGCGGCGCAACGGCTTGTAGGCGAATTGGTCGAGAAGCGTGCCGGTGACGGCCACCACGATCATCGCGATGATGAATGCCAGGACCAGCAGGAGCGGCGTGGACAGCCCGCCGAACACGCCGGACGTGAGTGTGGTCAGGCCGATGAAGGCACCCAGGATGCACAGGTCACCATGGGCGAAATTGATCAGTTTCAGCACCCCATAGACCATGGTGTAGCCGAGCGCGATCAACGCATAGATGCCGCCGACCGTCAGCCCGTTGATCAACTGCTGAAGGATAAAGTCCATCTGTCGGGTTCCGTGATGAGCCGCATCGCGGCACGCGCGGCCAGGAGCCGCGCGAAAACGACACGGCGCCGCGCATCGGGTGATGCACGGCGCCGTGCGCCGGTGTGATTACTTCGTCGGGTAAACCGTCTTGTAGCTACCGTCGGCCTGGACCTCAAAGGCTGACATCGGGCTGCCGACGCGTTCGCCATGGGCATCCCACTTGAAGGGGCCCGTGACACCGTCGAACGGCTTCTTCAGGTTGTGCATCCACGGAATGAGCTTGGAGGTCTCGGCGCTCTTGGTGGCTTTGATGGCGGCGAACACGGCACGCAGACCATCGGCGTTGGTGAATGTGTAGATGCTCGGAGGCGCCGAACCATAAGCGGCAATGTAGTCGGCCAGGAATTTCTTGGCTTCGGGATATGGCAGGTTCTGCGGAGCGGGCACGTTGATAATGATCGCACCCTTGGCCGCGTTGCCGGCGATCTTGGCGAACGCCGCGTTCTGGTTGGCGTCACCGCCGACGAAGGCGGCCTTCATGCCAAGCTGCTCCATCTGCGCGCGAATGAGGCCGCCGTCGGTGTAATAGCCGGAGAAGTACAGGACATCGGGATTCATGGACTTCAGCTTGGTCAGCACGGCCGTGTAGTCTTGCGTGCCGGCATTGATGAAGTCCTTGGCGACGATATTGCCCTTGTCGGCCTTGACGGCCTTTTCGACGCTGTCGGCCAGACCTGTGGCGTAGCTGGAATGGTCGCTGAGCACGACGATGCGCTTGTCATGCCGGACGTTGACCAGGTATTTGGCCGTGAACAAGGCCTCGTCACTGTTGGGGGGCGCGTTGCGGAAGAACGTCTTCCAGCCTTTCTGGGTGAGTTCGTCGCTGGTGCCATCCGAAGTCTGGATGACATTGGCAGCCGCGTAGATAGGCGCCGCGGCCAGGGCCGCGCCGCTGGTGTAGGTGCCGATGACGGCTGTGACGCCGTCATTGACCAGCTTGCGCGCGCAAATGGCGGCCTGGGCCGGCTTGCCTTCGTCGTCGCACACGATCACTTTGATCTTGCGACCCAGCAATCCGCCGGCGGCGTTCTGCTGCTTGGCAAGCAGCTTCACGCCATTTTCGATACCCTGGCCCTCGGCCGCGTATTCGCCGGTGATGGGAGCCTGCACGCCAATCTTGATGGGGCCGCTGGCGGCAACCGCCGTGCCCAGGCCCATCGTCAGCGAAGCCACCGCGGTGAGCGCGGAAATCTTTGTCAGCCTATTCATTCTGGATTCTCCTGATCTAACTGATCCAACAGCCACTTATATATGTAGAGAGAAATATGCGCCATGGATATCTTCCCTGGGGCGGAGCGTCTTGCCCTTGTCTCGACGGGAAGATGGGTGCGAGCCCCAACGTGCTGCGTCGCCTGCCATGGCAGTGAGGTTCATTCCGGGTTACTCCATCGTTTCGGGTGATACCACAGGTACAACCAACAAGCACAACCCGAAGGATGCGCGAAGTATAACTTTCTGAAACTTACGAGTGCAACCCATTCCACCCTGAACAGTATAGATAGACACTGACAGCGTGTCTTGCCATTTTGGCACGTTTCAGTTGATTATTTCTGCATAGTCACTGTGATTGTCAGTACAAACCCTGATACAAGAAACAGCGGAAACCATTTCCTTTGACCCTTGCATATCCTTTGTGGACGCTAATTTTTCGAAAAACACGTCATATCATCCGCACGTCATCACGGGCCGACACCTGCGCGAAGCCGCTATTCCTTGACGAGGATTACGGCATAGTAAAAAACACAGCCCTATCGCGCGGACCTAGTGCAAACCCCTACCCCGTGCGGTGTCGAAAGCGGGATTTCCCCTAGGGATCCTCTGGAGTCATCGCGCCGCGCGCATGGGCGGCCTGGGGCTGT
>DASTNK010000188.1:0-22592 GCA_035720945.1 Burkholderiaceae bacterium | reverse complement strand
TGATGTCTTCGAACGCCGATACGCCGTTTTCCTCGTGCTGGTTGAAGCCCGGTTTCACGCCGGTCACCTTGAAGGGTTCCAGCTTGTCGCCAACAGTCTTCATGAATGCTCCTGTCTCTTGGGAAGGGGGGAATCGCACCGCCTTTGGCGCGCACCTCTTTCATTGTAATTGTACGCTATTAGATATTGCTGTCTAATTGGAAATTTCTAATATTGGCCCGGGATCGCGGGATTTCGATGCGCGCCGTCAGGCCGTGGGATGGTTGTGACAACAGTTTGAGTTGGCCGCCCACCTGACGCAGCAGGCGCTCGACGATGGCCAGGCCCAGGCCGGCGCCGCTGACCCCCGTGCGGGCGAGTTCTCCGCGCGAGAAGGGGCGCAGCAGGCGCTCGACGTCGGCTTCGGCGATACCCACGCCTTGGTCGATGACCTGGATGACCAGCAGGCCGTCCTCGTCGTGCAGGGACAGGTGGATGTGCGGGTTGCCATCGGACGAGGAACGGCCGTAGCGTCGGGCGTTCTCGATGAGATTGCCGACGACACGCTTGAGGTCGTGGGCGGTGATCTGGGCGCGCAGGCCGGGTTCGATCGAGGCGGTGAGCTCGCCCCCCAGCGATTCGGTGTGGCTGCGTTCGCGTTCGTACAGGTTGCGCAGGGCCTCGGACACATCGGTGCCTTGTTCGGGCACGACACCAGCCGGGCGCGCGTATTCCATGAGCTGCCCGATGCTGTGATCGATCTGGCCCAGGTCTTCGTCGATGGCCTGGCGCGCTTCGTCGTCGACGGCGCTCATTTCGATTTCCAGGCGCATGCGTGCCAGTGGCGTGCGCAGGTCGTGCGAGATGCCCGCCAGCATGATCTCCCGATCGGCCTCGGTCTGGCGCAGGTCGCGGGCCATGCGGTTGAACGCGATGTTCATCTCGCGGATTTCCAGTGGCCCTTTTTCCGGCAGCGGCGAAGGATTTTCCCCTCGGGCCAGTTGTTGGGCGACCTTGGCCAGTTGTGCCAGTGGCCGGTTGACGAAGCGCACGCTGACCGCCGCCCCGATGAGCGCCAGCAGCAGCGCCGTGGCGCCCCAACCAAACCATTCGATGCCCGCCGTCAGGCCCAGTTGTTCGCGGTCGAACACCAGCCAGTAGTGGTCGTCGTTGATCTTGAAGCTGACCCAGATGCCGGGTGTCTGATTGACCGTCCATTCGATCTTGGTCGCTGGACCCAGGCGTTTCTGGATTTCGTAGGCCACGCGCCGCCAGTAGTTGGAGTCGGGGAGGGGTTGCATGACGTCGGCGCCTTCACGGGGTTGGACACGCAGGCTTTCCTTGGTGGCGAGGTCGAGCAGCAGCGCGGGGCGCACGCTGGTGGGGGCATAGATGAGCGCGGACCGCGTGATACTGACCGCCGTGGCGACGCGCTGGGCCATCTGGACCGCGCGCGGGCCTTCTTCCATGCCGAAGAAAACCTGCAGCCACGCGCCCAGGCTGACCAGCATGAGGGCGGCCAGGAGCAGGAAGGAGCGGCTGAACAGGCCCAGCCGTAACCGCGAGGCCGCCTTCTTCAGCCATCGTTGCGGGGATGGCATTACAAAACCAGGGCTGAAGCGTGGGAAACGCTGTCAGGCTCAGTGCCCGCCATCGGGTACGAAGACATAGCCCAGGCCCCAGACCGTTTGAATGAACACCGGCTTGGACGGGTTGGGTTCGACCAGTTTGCGCAGGCGCGAGATTTGCACGTCCAGGCTGCGATCGAAGGCTTCGTATTCTCGCCCGCGGGCGAGCTCCATGAGCTTGTCGCGCGACAGCGGGATCTTGGGATGGCGCGCGAACACCTTGAGCACCGAAAACTCGCCTGTGGTGATGGGCACGGGTTCGTTGTTGCGGGTGAGGGTGCGCGTGGACAGGTTCAGGACGTAGGGGCCGAATTCGATGGACTCGTTTTCCTGGCTGGGGGCGCCAGGGTGTTCTTCGGTGCCGCGGCGGCGCAGGATGGCGTTGACGCGGGCCAGCAGTTCGCGCGGATTGAATGGTTTGGAGAGGTAGTCGTCAGCGCCCATTTCCAGGCCCACGATGCGGTCGATTTCCTCGGCCTTGGCGGTGAGCATGATGATGGGCGTGTTGTCATGCCCGCCACGCAGGCGGCGGCAAATGGACAGGCCGTCTTCGCCGGGCAGCATGAGATCGAGCACCAGCAGGTCGAAATGCTCGCGCTGCCAGAGTTTGCTCATTTCTTTTCCGTCTTCGGCCACGAAAACGTTGAAGCCCTGTTCCGATAGATAGCGACGCAGCAGGTCGCGCAGACGCGGATCGTCGTCGACGACGAGGATTTTGCGTGATAGGGATTGATTTGGCGTGTTCATGGTGGAAAATGTAACAGGCTAGGGTGAACCCGAACAGGGGTTTGTAGCATGATATTACATATTAAGTGCCTGGTAGAGACTGGCTTACACGCGCACCGGAAAATCGTGGTGTTTGCCCCGTTTTGTAATATTTGCTTGCGTTAGCTTAGCACCACACGGTACCTTTCGGGAGCTTATTTTTGCCGGAGGCCGAAGGCCTGGGTCGGGTGGCGCCATGGCGCATCCGAGGGCCGGAACGGCTTCGGGTTTTTCCTTAAAATAGAGGTCATCACCGGATGGGGTTCGCCATATGTCGACCGCATCCGGAAGCGCACCGACCCCCTCGATCGCGCCGAGGCCGGGTGCGTCACAACGCGCTGAAAACACATCATGGATGCTCACCTGCTTGCTCTGGAAACGTCATCGCGGCAGTGCGAAGTGGCGCTGCTGTCTTCGGTGCACGGCCAGCTTGAAGTCAGGACCCTGTCGTATGACGGGCAGGGCGGCAACACGGAGAATCTGCTGCCCATGGCCGACGCGTTGCTCGCCCAGGCCGGCCTGGGCCGTGACAGCCTCGATGTGGTCGCGTTCGGCCAGGGGCCCGGCGGGTTCACCGGTTTGCGCGTGGCGTGCGGCGTGGCCCAGGGTATCGCGATGGCACTGAATATTCCGGTGGTCCCGGTGGGGTCTCTCCAGGCGGCGGCCGCGCGCGATGTGTGGGTGGACGGCGACGTGCATGGGCAGCCTGTGCGTGTCGTGGTGCGGGACGCCCGCATGGACGAGGTCTATCTAGGCGCCTACCGCCATGTTCCCCAGTCCGATCCGGAAGCCGAGGACTGGCGGGTCGTGCAGGCCCCCATGCTGCTGGGCAAGGCGGATGTCGGGGTCTGGCTGCGCCGCTTCCGCCCGGATTGGCGCGATGCCCACGGGCGGCCATCGCCAGTGCGGTTGCTGGGCGATGCGCTGGATGCCTACCCGGGTCTGAGGGATCTGGCGGGCGAGCCAGGATTGGCCGACTTGCAGGTCGGCGCCGCGTGGCACTCGTGCGCCGAGGCGGTCGCGCGTCTGGGCCTGGATGGCTGGCGACGTCGACGCGCGGTGTCCCCCGATTTGGCCGCGCCGCTGTATGTGCGTGACCGGGTCGCCTACACCACGGCTGAGCGCGGGCGTGGGCTGGGGGGCAATCCCAGGGCTATCGTGCTGCCGAACATCGCCGTGGAGGCCATGACGCCCGCTCATCTGGATGACGTCGCGGCCATCGAGCGCGCCGTGCAGTCCTTTCCCTGGACCCGTCGGAACTTCCAGGATGGGCTGGAATCGGGTTACGGTGCGTGGGTGGCGCGGCGCGATGGGGTGGTGGTGGGTTTTTTTCTGACCTTGTACGCGCCCGACGTGGCCCATTTGCTTTTGATTGGCGTCGCGCCCGATGCCCAGCGCCAGGGGGTGGGCGAGTGCTTGCTGCGGCACTGCGAAACCGAGTCCCTGGCTCATGGGCTCGATCGTGTCATCCTCGAGGTTCGGCCGTCGAATGGCAAGGCATTGGCGTTCTATGACAAGCATGGTTACACCGAGATGAGCCGAAGAAAGGATTACTACCCCACTGGCCGCCCGGAGCGCGAGGACGCCCTGGTGCTGGAAAAGAACCTGGCCGAGACGGTCCCGGATCATGGTTGAACCATCCTTGCCACCGCCCCGTGTCACGGCCCTGCAGCGGGCGTGGTTGACAGAACTGGGTCTGGCGCCGTCCATACTGGCGCGCTGGCTGACACCAGACGCGAACGCCCCGGGGATTCGCGCCGGGGTGTCGTCACCCAAATCCAATGGTGTGTCCGTCGCCTCCCCCGGGGTGGGGGGGGCGACGGGCGGACTGCGGACTATTTCCGAGCTGCTTGCGCAACCTTCGCCCGCCGAGCCGCGATCTTCGCCTGATAAGAAAGATGTCGCGCACCGCGATAGCCTCATGAATGCGCTGGCACAGAGGGGGGGGTTACCTGAAGCGGAGAGCGGTACGCAAGCCACCGGGTACGGATCGGCTCCTGTCGTGCCGGTTGGCGATCTGGCTGCCCTGCGCGAGCAGGTGTTGCAATGCCGGGCCTGTGCGCTGTGCGACGGACGTAGTCAGGCGGTTTTTGGCGACGGCGCACTGGCTTCCGTCGAATGGATGGTGGTGGGTGAGGCGCCCGGCGATTACGACGACCGCATCGGCCGACCCTTCCAGGGGGATGCCGGCGCATTGCTCACCGGCATGCTGGCGGCGATGGGCGTGGCCAACGATTCGGTGTATTTCACCAATCTGATCAAATGTCGTCCCCTGGGCAACCGCCCGCCGTCACGCGAGGAAATCGCCGCCTGCCTGCCGTACCTGCGGCGCCAGATCGCCTTGCTGGCGCCACGGCGCATCCTGGCCCTGGGGCGCCTCGCGGCCCAGATATTGACCGGTGGCGGCGCCGAACTGGATCAACTGCGTGGCGCGGTACACGCGTTCGAAGGCGAAGACGGCCGGCGCATTCCTCTGGTGGTCACGTATCATCCGGCGTCGCTGCTGCTGCAGCCTCAGCACAAGCCCGAGGTCTGGCGTGACCTGATGCTGGCGCGCGGTGTCATGGCCAAGGCCTAATTCAGCGCTTGGCCGTGGCCGTGCAGGCCGATCTGACTGTTGAGGCTGGGGTCGGCCTTGTGATTGCGCCGGTTCCAGCGCATGAACACCAGCATCAGCACCGCGACCATCACGCCGAAGATGATGATGATCGTGTCTATGGACAGCCGCAGCCACAGCATCAGGCTGTAGACGGCCAGCATGACCAGGATGTTGAGCTGCTCGTTGAAATTCTGCACGGCGATGGAGTGCCCCGCCGACAGCAGCACGTGGCCCCGATGCTGCAGAAGCGCGTTCAATGGCACGACGAAGAATCCCGACAGCGCGCCGATCACCAGCAGCAGCGCGTACGCCGTCCATTTGAAGTAGATGAAAGGCATCAGGAGGATCACGATACCCATGGCGATGCCGACCGGCAGCACCGACAGCGCGCGCCGCAGCGGGACCTTGCCCGCGCTCACGGCACCGATGACGGTACCAAAGGCGGCGACCCCCATCAGGATGGATGCCTGGTCGAGCCGATAGTTGAGATGCTGGGCGCCCCATTCAATGACGATGAATTGCAGCGTGGCCCCCGCACCCCAGAACAAGGTGGTGACGGCCAGGGATATCTGCCCGATCTTGTCGTGCCACAGGATCCGCACATAGCCCCCGAATGTGCGGATCAGCTTGGCGGGATTGGTCTGCTGTTTCGGGTACCAGGCATTGGTGCGTGGGATCAGCAGATTGCAGATGGCCGCCAGGAAGTACACCACGGCGATGAGCAGGATGGCCGCTTCGGCCCGTGTCTGGGCCAGATGGTGTATCCAGGGGTGCGACAGCAGCGCGTGGGATACGTCGGGCCGGATCAGCACACCACCGATCACGGTGCCCACGATGATGGAGAGGACGGTCAGCCCTTCGATCCAGCTGTTTCCCTTGACCAGCAGGTCGGGTTCCAGCATTTCGGTGACGATACCGTATTTTGCGGGGGAATAGGCGGCCGCGCCGATGCCGACCAGCGTGTAGGCGCAGAACACCAGCGCAAGCTGGTGATGCGTGGCCAGACCGAAGCTTTGGTAGCAGAACATCAGGAGGCACCCGAGGATCTTGATGGCGTTGGTCAGGAACATGACCCGCCCCTTGGGGTAGGCGTCGGCGAATGCGCCCACGAAAGCGGCCAGCACCACGTAGGCGAGCGCGAACCACCACTTCATCATGGGAGCCATCCAGTCGGGGCCGTGCAAGTCCGCGATGAGTGCGATGGCCGCGATCAGCAGGGCATTGTCCGCCACCGAAGAAAGCGCCTGGGCCGCCATGACCAGATAAAAGCCTTTTTTCAATGGGGTATCCAGGAAGAGGGGGCAACGAGGGAGCGGGTGGTCAGTATGCCTGACCAGCCCGAATGGCCGGCCGGCCGAGCAAAAACTAAAATTAAACCGCAAAAAATTGTTAGTGAGTATAGCGTCAGCGGAGAGGGCTGTATCGAAATGCGCCAAAGCCGGGATTCAACCCACTGTGATTCCAGTGCGGAGACGGCGGGGGGTGCGTTATCATACGAACCATTCATGAATCCCCGTGACCCGGCTTGGTTGTTCAAGGGCCGTTTCCATGATCGCCGGCAGGGGCGGCGCCACGGTTTCACTCCTTCTTTTTTCGTGACTCGCCTATTGTGCGTCTGACTCAGATCAAGCTGGCCGGCTTCAAATCGTTTGTCGAGCCCACCGTCATTCCCACACCCAGCCAATTGGTGGGTGTGGTGGGGCCCAACGGCTGCGGCAAGTCGAACATCATCGATGCCGTGCGGTGGGTGCTGGGCGAGACGCGGGCCTCGGAGTTGCGCGGCGAATCGATGCAGGACGTCATTTTCAATGGCTCCGGTCAGCGTAAACCGGCGGCGCGCGCGTCGGTGGAGCTGGTGTTTGACAATTCGGAAGGGCGGGCCGCGGGGCAGTGGAGCACCTATTCCGAGATCGCGGTGCGGCGCGTGCTGACCCGCGATGGCACCAGCAGCTACCTGGTGAACAATCAGCAGGTCAGGCGGCGCGACATCCACGACATATTCCTGGGGACCGGGCTGGGTGCCCGCGGCTACGCCATCATCGGCCAAGGCATGATCAACCGCCTGATCGAGGCACGGCCCGAGGAACTGCGCATCTTCCTGGAAGAGGCGGCCGGCGTGTCGCGCTACAAAGAACGCCGCCGCGAAACCGAGAACCGCCTGTCCGATACGCGCGAAAACCTGACGCGTGTGGAAGACATCCTGCGCGAGCTTGGCACGCAGCTCGACAAGCTCGATGCGCAGGCGGAAGTCGCCGGCCGCTATCGGGCGTTGCAACAGGACGGCGAACAGAAGCAGCAGGCGCTGTGGTATCTGAAAGAGCGCGACGCGCACGATGACCGCCAGCGCAAGGCTCTCGCCATCGAGCAAGCCCAGACCGAGCTCGAGGCTTCACTGGCCGATTTGCGCGCAGGCGAGGCCGAGCTCGAATCCCGGCGCCAGGCTCATTACGCTGCCGGCGATGCGGTGCATGCGGCCCAGGGAAAGTTGTTCGAGGCCGGCGCCCAGGTCAGTCGTCTCGAAGCCGAAATCCGCCACGTGGTGGACTCGCGCAACCGCCTGCAGGCGCGGCGTGATCAGTTGCAAAAGCAGTTGGAAGAGTGGGGCGAACAGAAAATCCACTGCACCGAACAGATCGAGCAATCCCGCGCCGAGCAGGAAACGGGTTGCGCGCGCACCGAAGAGGCCCGTGCCCGGGTCGACGAGGCGCAACTGGCGCTGCCCGATGTCGAGTCGCGGGTGCGCTCGGCGGCCGGGGCGCGCGATGAAATGCGCCGCGTCCTCGCGTCCGTGGAGCAGAACCTGGCGCTGGCGGCACAGACGCAACGGGATTCCGACCGCCAGTTGCAGGCGCTGGAAACCCGCCGCGAGCGCCTCGAACAGCAGCGCCGCGATCTCGATGTGCCCGATATGGCGGAAATCCAGCGCCTGGAAGGCGATCTGGCCGCGATCGGCGAACAGCTTGAACTCGCGCAGGGCCAGTTGCTTGAACTGGAGCAACAGCTCCCCGATCTGGATCGCCAGCGCACCGAGGCGCACGCGGCGGCGCGCGATGAATCCCAGGCGCTGGGGCGCCTGGAGGCGCGCATGGCCGCGCTGGCCAAGCTACAGGAAGACGTTCAGCAACAGGGCGCCTTGCAGCCATGGCTGGACAAGCATGAGTTGTCCGGTTTGGGAAGGCTATGGCAGAAGCTGCATATCGAACCCGGATGGGAGCCCGCGCTCGAGGCCGTGCTGCGCGAACGCATCGCCGCCCTGGAAATCCATCAACTGGAACACGCGCGCGCGTTCGCCGGGCCTGATGCGCCACCGGCGCGCCTGGCGTTCTACCAGATGCCTCCAGCCGGTCCGATCCCGACGCCACCAGCGGGGCTGGTGCCGCTTGGAACCTTGTTGCGCATCACCGATCCCGATTTGCGTTCGCTGCTGGCCGACTGGCTGGGCGGGGTCTACACGCAGGCCGACGTGTCCACCGCGTTGGCGCGGCGACAGGATTTACCGCCGGGCGGCTGTTACGTCGTCAAGGAAGGCCATCTCGTCGATCGCCATAGCGTGCGTTTCTACGCGCCAGACTCCGAACAGGCCGGCATGCTGGCCCGTCAGCAGGAAATCGAGCACTTGCGCCGCGAGATCAAGGCGGGGCAGCTCATGGTGGACGAGGCCACGGCGCGCGGCGCCCGGGCCGAGACCGCCTGGCAACAGGTGTCCGGAGCCATGGCGCCGGCGCGTGGCCGGGTGGGCGAGCTCACCCGCCGCGTCCACGACCTGCAACTCAACCACTCGCGACTGTCTCAGCAGGCCAGCCAATCCAGCGAACTCGAAGCACGCCTGCGCGGCGACCTGGCCGAAATCGCGCAACAGGCCGAAGAGCTGCGCGCTGTGCGCGAAGAGTCCGAATCCCGTTTCGAGCAACTCGATGCCGAACTGGGCGAGCATCAATCCCGATTCGCCGATGCCGAGATGGCCGGCGAAGACCTCGCCACCGAAGCCGAGCAGGCCCGTCTGCGCCTGCGCGACGCCGAACGCGCGGTGCAGGAATGTGAATTCGCCGAGCGCGCGTTACAGGCGCGTATCGACGATCTGGCGCGCAACCGACAGTTGGCGGAGGATCAGATCGGCCGCGCCCAGGCTGAACTCGAAGGGCTGCAGGGCGAGTTGTTCGATCTGGATGAAACCGCCTCGCGGGCGGGCCTGCAAGAGGCCTTGGAAACCCGCGCCACCCTCGAGGAGCGCCTGAGCGAAGTCCGCATCGAACTCGATACGCTCGAGGCCGGCCTGCGCGGGGCCGACGAGCGGCGCGTCGAGCTTGAGCGTTCCCTCGATCCTCGCCGCGCGCGCATCACCGAGCTCCAGTTGCAGGAGCAGGCGGCGCGCCTGGCGGTCGAGCAATTCTCCGAGCAGCTTGATGCGCGCAGCGTCGATCGCGAGCAACTCGGGCGGATGCTGGCCGAGCAGTCCGACGAGTGGCGGCGCACAGGCTGGTTGCAGTCCGAGGTGCAGCGTATTTCACGCCAGGTGGAAGGCCTCGGGCCCGTGAACCTGGCCGCGCTCGACGAACTGAAGACCGCTCGCGAACGCAGGGAGTTCCTCGATTCCCAGTATCGGGACCTGACCGACGCCATCCAGACACTGGAAGACGCCATCCGCAAGATCGACCGCGAGACGCGTGAACTGCTGCAAGAGACGTTCGATACGGTGAACTCACACTTCGGCGATCTGTTCCCGCGGTTGTTCGGCGGCGGCCAGGCGAAGCTGTCCATCACGGGCGAGGAAATCCTCGATGCCGGCATCCTGGTCATGGCGCAACCGCCCGGCAAACGCAACAGCACCATCCACCTTCTGTCGGGCGGCGAAAAAGCGCTGACCGCCATCGCCCTGGTGTTCGCGTTGTTCAAGCTCAACCCCGCGCCGTTCTGCCTGCTTGACGAAGTCGACGCGCCGCTTGATGATGCGAATACCGAGCGCTATGCGAGCCTGGTGGAAAACATGAGCGACCAGACGCAGTTCCTGTTCATTTCGCACAACAAGATCGCGATGCACATGGCACGGCAACTGGTGGGCGTCACGATGCAGGAACAAGGCGTGTCGCGCATCGTGGCGGTCGATATCGAATCGGCGCTCCAGATGGCCGAGGCATAGGGTCTGGCGACAACTGCGGAATTCCGGAATGTACCTGTGGGGCTGAAATGAGTGATCTGCAAATCGGACTGATCTCCCTTGGCATTGTACTGATCCTGCTGGTGCTGGTGTTCAACTGGTGGCAGGACAGGCGGCTGCGGGGCAGGATGCGCGAGCATTTCCCCGAGGCCGACCAGGATCCGCTCATGGGCGGGCTGTCGCCGGTGGTCGGGCGCCGTGAGCCCGGCCTGAATCTGGCGCCCGCGATCGACGGCGCCCCGGCCGAAGACGCGCCCGACGTCGATCCGCATTGCGAGGCGGTGATAGATATCGTGTTCGCGCAACCCGTGTCGTCCGAACAACTCTATGCCGCGACGCATTCGCTGCGCACGGTGGGCAGCAAGCCCGTGCGGGTATTCGCCAAGAGCGAGGGCGGCGGCCACCGCGCCAACCTGCGCCAGGGCGAATCGTATACGTCCATGCAATTGGCGGTGTTGCTGGCCAACCGCTCGGGGCCGCTCACCGACATCGAGTGGTCGCACCTCTGGACGGCGGCGCAGGCGCTTGCCGAACGCTTCGACGGCGTGGTCGAAGGGCCCGAGCAGGAACAAGTCATTCAGCACGCCACCCAGCTCGATGAACTCTGTGCCGGCCTGGATGCACAGGTGGGTTTGGCGCTGCGCCTGGGCGGCACCCGCCCGGTGACGGACGTCACCCGTCAGGTCAAGGACGCGGGGTTCCTGTCTCATGGCGGGCATCTGGCCTGGCTCGCTGATTCCGGTACGCCCCGCTTCGTGCTGCTCTACGATGGGGTGCATGTCCAGGATGTACAGTCGGCGGGGGTGGACCGCATCGATCTCCTGCTCGACGTCCCCAACAGCCCCGCCGACGGGCAGGCATTCAGCCGCATGGCCAGCGTGGGCCGGGACCTTGCCGGACGTCTGAACGCCACGCTGGTCGATGACCAGGGCCAGGCGGTCTCCGAAGCGTCCGACAAGGCCATCGATGAACAATTGCGCGACATGTATGGCAAGCTCGATCAGGCGGGGTTTCCGGCGGGCGGGGAGCGCGCCATCCGGGTGTTTTCGTGACGGATCCCGGTCCCGACGCCCTCGGTCGGCGGGTCGACGAACTGCGCGCCACCATCCAGCAGCACAACTTCCGCTATTACGTGCAGGATGCGCCCTCGGTGTCCGATGCCGAGTACGACCGGCTCATGGGCGAACTGACGCAACTGGAACTCGCCCATCCCGAACTGATCACACCCGATTCCCCCACCCAGCGGGTGGGTGGCGCACCGCTGGCGGCATTCAACAGCGTGCGTCATGCCATACGCATGCTGTCGCTAGGCAATGCTTTTGAAGACGACGACATCCACGCGTTCGACAAGCGCGTCGCCGAGACGCTTCGTTCGGCCGGGTTGCTGGGCGAGACCGATCTCGTCGAATACGCGGCGGAGTTCAAGTTCGACGGGCTGGCCATCAATCTGCGCTACGAACAGGGCCGGTTGGCACAGGCCGCCACGCGTGGAGATGGCCAGACCGGCGAGGACGTCACCAGCAACATCCGTACCCTGCGTTCCGTGCCGCTGCGCCTGGCGCCGGGGTTTCCCGATGTGCTCGAGGTGCGCGGCGAGGTGTTGATGCACCGCGCCGATTTCGCGCGATTGAATCAGGCGCAGCAGGCGCGCGGCGAGAAAATGTTCGTGAATCCGCGCAATGCGGCGGCGGGCAGCCTGCGCCAACTCGATCCAAGAATCACGGCTGGGCGCCCGCTACGGTTCATGGCCTATGGCTGGGGCGAGGTTCTACCCGTGCCATGGGGCCAGGGCGGCACCGCGCCTGCCGGTGAATCGACGCCAGCGACGCATGCCGAGGTGCTGGACTGGTTTGAACGATTGGGGCTGCCGGTTGATCGCCATCGACGTGTCGTGTCGGGGGCGGCGGGCTTGCTGAGCTTCTACCGAAGAACTGGGGAGCAACGTTCCGGATTGCCGTTCGACATCGACGGCGTGGTGTACAAGGTCAACTCGCTCGATGCGCAGGAAGTGCTGGGTTATGTGGCGCGCGCGCCGCGTTTCGCCATCGCGCACAAGTTCCCCGCACAAGAGGAAACCACCCAGCTTCTGGGCATAGATGTCCAGGTCGGTCGCACCGGCGCCATCACGCCGGTGGCGCGTCTGGCACCCGTGTTCGTGGGTGGCGTCACCGTCACGAACGCCACGCTGCACAACGAAGACGAAGTGCACCGCAAGGACGTGCGGGTGGGCGACACGGTGGTGGTGCGCCGCGCGGGCGATGTCATCCCCGAGGTCGTCGGGCCGGTTCCCGAGTTGCGTCCGGCCTCGGCCGAGCCGTTCGTCATGCCGACAGCGTGTCCCGTGTGCGGGTCGCGCATCGAGCGCCTGGAGGATGAGGCCGTGTCTCGTTGCACGGGCGGCCTGTTTTGCGCCGCGCAGCGTAAACAGAGCCTCACCCACGCGGCCGGCCGCAAAGCGCTGGATATCGAAGGGTTGGGCGAGAAGCTGGTCGATCAATTGGTCGACAGCGGCCGGGTCAAGTCGCTGGCCGATCTGTTCATGCTGTCGGTCGAAGAACTCGCGGCGTATGACCGCATGGGGCGCAAGTCCGCCGAGAATCTGGTGGCGGCGCTCGAGAAGGCGCGCACGCCACCACTTGCGAGCCTGCTGTACGCGTTGGGTATCCGGCATGTGGGCGAGACCACGGCCCGTGATATGGCGCGGCGATTCGGGTCAATTGACGCCGTGATGGCGGCTGACGAAGAGCAATTGCTGGAGGTACCCGACGTCGGGCCGGTGGTGGCGGGGTCCGTCCGCCGCTTTTTCGCCGAGCCCCACAATCGCGACGTCGTCGCCGCGCTTGCGGCCGCCGGAGTTCACGCCCGCCCGCCTGAAGCCACCGCGGCAGGCGCTGGGTTGACCGGCAAGACCCTGGTGTTGACGGGCACCCTGCCCAACTGGTCGCGCGACGAGGCCACACGCCGCATTCTCGCGGCCGGCGGCAAGGTCAGCGGCTCGGTGTCCAAAAAGACGGCCTATGTCGTGGCGGGTGAGGAATCGGGCAGCAAACTCGCCAAGGCGCGCGATCTGGGAGTGCCGATTCTGGATGAAGCGGGGTTGATCAGCCTGCTGGGGGGCGACTGAGCCAGCGTGGAGTCCGGCCGCCGTGCCGAACCTCCGTCCGCGCCTCCGGGCGGTTGCCCTTCGTCGGCCGCCGTCACGGCGTCAATCGACCCGACTTGACGCGCCATATCACGGGCCATGGTCTCACCCACGTGCCGGATGGTGGCGCATGAAAAAGGGGCTTTCGTGTGAAAGCCCCTCTTCAATGCAATGACAGTTACTTCTTGGGTGTGTCGGTGGCCGCCTTGGGAGCCGCCGCCTTGTCACTGTCTTCCTTGATGGTGGCGGCGCTGATCAGGCCTTCTTGGTACTTGGCCAAGGCCTGCTGGTGCAGCATCTGCTCGATCTGCGTCTTGACGTCGGCCAGGTCGGGGAATTTGACCGGACGGGAATCTTCCACCTGGATGATGTGCCAGCCGAATTGCGTGTGCACGGGCTTGTCGGTCATCTGGCCTTTCTTCAGACTTTCGACAGCCTGGGCGAAGGCCGGCACGTAGTTGGAAGCCGGGCCCCAGCCCAGCTCGCCGCCATTCTTGCCGCTGCCCGGGTCGATGGAGTCTTTCTTGGCCGCGTTGGCGAACGTGATTTTCTTGGCCTTGATGTCGGCGGTGATCTTGTCGGCGGTTTTCTCATCCTTGACCAGGATATGGCGCACCTTGTATTCCTTGCGGCCCGCTTGTTCCTGCTTGATCTTGTCGTACTCGGCCTGGACCTGGGCGTCGGTGATGGGGTGTTTCTTCAGGTAGTCAGCCATGAGGGCTCGCACCAGGATGTTCTGCTGGGCGATGGCCATTTCCTGTTTGATCTCAGGGTCGTTTTCGATACCGGCCTTCTTGGCGGCCTGGACGGCAACCATGCGGCTGATCATTTCCTCCTTGACCTGCGCGCGCAGCTCGGGAGAGTCCTGGGCACCCTTGCTGACCAGCAGTTTCACGAACTGGTCGAACTGGTCTTGCGTCAGGGGTTGCCCGTTCACGGTGGCCACGTTGGCCGCGAAGACAGGCGCGGCGATGACGCAGGCGGCGGCGAATACGGCGAGTCGTTTCATGTAATTCCTTTGTTTGGGGAAAGGGGTTGAATTGGAGCTTAGACCGCGCTGGCGACAATGGCCAGCGCGTGGATGGGGACGGGCATCAGGTCGTCGAGGCAATCGTAGACCAGCCGGTGGCGGGCCACCGGGCTCAAGCCCTTGAAGCGGGGTGACGCGATGATCACCCGGTAATGGTTGGCGCCATCGCGGTTGCCTGCGTGCCCGGCGTGCAGGTGGGATTCGTCGATGATTCGCAGGTCTTGCGGTTCGAGGCTGGCCAGACGCGCGCGGATGAGGTTTTCGCGCGATGCATTCATGAGGCGCGCCCCTTGGAACCGGCCCGCCGCGGCTCGGCACCGTCGTCCATATAGCGATGCAGCCAGACGGACTGCAGCACCACGAAGACGAGCAGCAGGATCATGAGCCCGAAGACCTTGAAATTGACCCACTGCGCTTCCGTGTAATGGCCCGAAAACGCGACGTACAGGTTCAGGATGCCCGAAACGATGAAGAACCCGGCCCAGCTGAACATCATTTTGTTCCAGGCGATTTGAGGCAGGGCGACCTGCGCGCCCATGACTTTCTCGAGCAGATTGCGGCGGAACACCCATTTCCCCACCAACAGGATGCCGGCGAACACCCAGTACAGCACGGTGGGCTTCCATTTGATGAAGACATCGTTGTGGAAGAACAGCGTGGCGCCGCCGAACAGGATGATGACCGTGAGGTTGATCCAGTGTGTGGCTTCGATGGGTTTGCGGCGCACCTTGAGCCAGGCGAACTGCACCAGCCCGGCGGCGATGGCGACCGCCGTCGCGCCATAAATGTCCGAGAACTTGAACGCGACGAAAAACAGGATCAGCGGGAACAGGTCGAACAGGAATTTCTTCATGAGTTCGGTTCGAATTTCAGTGACAGCGAGTTGATGCAGTAACGCAACCCGGTGGGGGGCGGCCCATCGGGGAAAACATGGCCCAGATGCGAGTCGCAAACGTTGCACAGAACCTCGGTGCGTGTCATGCCGTGGCTGTTGTCGACTTCCTCACGAACCAGCGCCGGATCGAGGGGCTCGAAATAGCTAGGCCAACCGCAGCCCGCGTCGAATTTCGTGTCAGACGCGAAAAGCGGGGTGCCGCAGCCCACGCAGCGATAAATGCCGGTCGTGCGAGTGTCCCAGTAGCGCCCGGTGAACGGTCGCTCTGTGTGCTTTTGCCGAGCCACTGCGTATTCGTCCGGGCTGAGCTCGGCGCGCCACTGGGTGTCGGATTTGTGGATTTTTTCCATGGTGAGGGCCTGAGTGATACCTCTGGTGCCGGATGGCCGTCAATATACGCCATAGTAATCGACTTTTCCGGCCCCGGTTGGTTCCCGCCGGGATGGTTGTGGTGTTGTCATGGCGAATGTTTTTCTTTTCGTATCCGGGGCTGGGGCGGGGCGCGGGGGCGGCGTGTCCCAGGCGCAGGCAACAGGGCACGCAGGGAATCCCCTAAAAGACTTTGTCCCCGCTGTTGGCGATAATCGGCGTGCTGGTCATGGAATGATAGAAACCTAAACTAATTTTCCGGAGTCGGATTTTTTTTCGGCTTCATTTGATACAAATATATGCTGATCGCGAAATTTTTTGTAAGATGTTTCGGTTTTTCTCTTTCTGCCCGCGTGCCGGTCGGCACATCGTTTAATCGTCGGAGACCCACATGAAGAGCAGTTCCAGTCCCTTATTCCGGTTGTCCGTTCTGGCCGGGGCACTCGCCCTCACGCTGCCCTTGGCGGCATTCGCCCAGATCAAGGTCGGGCTCACGCTGTCCAGCACCGGCCCCGCCGCGTCGCTGGGCATCCCCGAGCGCAACACGGTGGTGCTGTTACCCACGGAAGTCGATGGCCAGAAGATCGAGTACATCGTGCTCGACGACGGTACCGACACGACGCGCGCCGTGAAGAACATGCGCAAGCTCATCAGTGACGACAACGTCGACGTCGTGGTTGGCTCGTCGGTCACGCCCAGTTCGTTGGCCATGGTCGATGTCGCGGGGGAAACCAAGACGCCCATGATCAGCGTGGCGGCCAGCGCCAAGATCGTCGACCCTGTCACCGGGCCGCGCAAGTGGGTGTTCAAGACCCCGCAGAACGACGGTCTCATGGCTTCCGCACTGGCCGACGCCATGCAGAAGCAGAAGGTCAAGACCCTGGGTTTCATTGGTTTCTCCGACGCGTATGGCCAGAGCTGGCTGCAGGAAATGACCAAATACGCGGCCCAAAAAGGCATCAAGATCACGGACGCCGAAAAGTACGGGCGCTCCGATACCAGTGTCACGGGCCAAGTGCTCAAGCTCATCGCCTCGCATCCCGATGCCATCCTCATCGCTGGCGCGGGCACGCCATCGGCGCTGCCGCAGCGCGAACTCAAGAGCCGTGGCTTCAAGGGCATCATCTATCAGACCCACGGCGCCGCCAACAATGACGTGCTGCGTGTCTGCGGCAAGGCCTGCAATGGCATGTACCTGCCGGCGGGCCCGTTGCTCGTGGCCGATCAGTTGCCGGACAGCAACCCGGTCAAGAAGACCGCGATGCAATACAAGAACCTGTACGAGGCGAAGTACGGCGCGGGCACCATGAACACGTTCGGCGGTCACGTCTGGGATGCCGGACAGCTCATCGTCCACGCCATTCCGGCGGCGCTCAAGACTGGTGCCAAGCCTGGTACGCCGCAGTTCCGCTCGGCGCTGCGCGACGCGCTCGAGAACATCAAGAATCTGCCGGCCTCGCAAGGCGTCTTCACCATGAGTCCCACCGATCATGCCGGGCTCGACAAACGCGGGCGAGTCATGATCGAAGTGATCGATGGCAAATGGGTGTATCAGCCTGACCTGTGATTCCGCGGCGCCCGGCCGCGCGCGCCGCAAGGTGCGCCGTGCCCGGGCGATATCGGTTTTCCCTCTGGCGCCGCTTCCCGTGAAGCCGGCGTTTGTCGTCTGCCGGCCCGCTGATGTCGCGGACGGGGGCGTGTCGCGGTAGTGTGGTGTACAGCGGATGAATTCGACGATTGTTTTGATATTGCTGCAGGATGGGGTGCTCAACGGCGCCATCTATGCGCTGTTGGGGCTTGCGCTGGTGCTGGTGTTCGTCGTCACGCGGGTGATCTTCATCCCCCAGGGCGAGTTCGTGGCGTTCGGGGCGCTGACCCTGGCCTTCATGGTCAATGGCAAGATCCCGGGCACGGTGCATCTGCTGCTCATCGCCGGCATCCTGACATTCCTGGTTGAATTGTTCTGCGCGGCGCGTGCCCGATCCTGGAGGTCGCTGGCGGGCACGGCGTTATGGACGCTGGCGCTGCCGGTCGCGCTGCTCCTGCTTGCGCCGGTGGTGGTGGGCAAGAACACGCCTCTGTGGATCGATGTCGTGTTCTCCCTGGCCCTGGTCATCCCCCTGGGGCCCATGATTTACCGTCTGGTGTTCCAGCCGGTGGCCGAGGCCAGTGTGCTTGTGCTGCTCATCATCGCCGTGGCCGTGCATTTCGCCCTGACAGGGCTCGGGCTGGTGTTCTTCGGCGCCGAGGGCTGGCGCACGCCGCCGTTCATCAGTGGTGATGTGCATCTGGGCTCGGTCACCTGGTCCGCGCAGACGTTCTTCGTGCTGGGCACATGCGCCGCGCTGATCATCGCATTGTGGCTGTTCTTCGGCCAAACCCTGTATGGGCGTGCGTTGCGGGCCACCGCGGTCAACCGGCGCGGTGCCCGGCTCATGGGTATCAGCACCAGCCTGTCCGGGTCGTTGACGTTCACCATGGCCGCGGCCATCGGTGCGCTGTCCGGCATGCTGATCGCACCGGTCACCACCATTTATTACGACACCGGCTTCATCATTGGTCTGAAAGGTTTCGTGGCGGCGATCTTCGGTGGCATGGTCAGCTACCCTGTGACCGCCGTTGGGGCCCTGTTCGTGGGCATCCTTGAGGCGTTCTCATCGTTCTGGGCGAGCGCCTACAAGGAAGTCATCGTATTCACCCTGATCATCCCCGTGCTGATGTGGCGCTCGTTCAGCGCGCGGCACGTCGAGGATGAAGAGTAACGTCGCCATGAACCGGATTCTTACCTGCGTCATCATCGTGATTCTGGGCGTTCTGCCGTTGCTGGCGGTCACGCCCGAGTTCTGGATCACGCAACTCAATTACATCGGGCTCGCCAGCCTGGTGGTGCTGGGCCTGGTGCTGCTCACCGGCATAGGCGGCCTCACGTCATTCGGCCAGGCGGCCTTCGCGGGCATCGGGGCTTACACCACAGCGTATCTCACGACAGCGGCTGGCTGGTCGCCCTGGGCGACATTGCTGGCCGGGTTGGCCATCACGTTCGTGGTGGCCTATGTCCTGGGTGCGATCACGCTGCGGTTGTCGGGCCACTTTCTGCCGCTGGGCACCATCGCGTGGTGCCTGTCGCTGTATTACTTGTTCGGCAATCTCGAATTCCTGGGGCAGTACGATGGCATCGCGGGCATTGTGCCCATCCGTTTCTTCGGGTGGTCGCTGAGCTCGGGCCGGCACATTTTCTATCTGATCTGGATCGTGCTGCTGCTGTCCCTGTGGGCCACGCACAATCTTCTGGATTCGCGCCCCGGGCGCGCCATTCGCGCGCTGCGCAGCGGCGCGGGCATGGCGGAATCGTTCGGCGTGAACATGGCCGGATACAAGGTCATTGTCTTCGTGTACGCGGCCTTGCTGGCGAGCATCTCGGGCTGGTTGTACGCCCATATGCAGCGCGCGGTCAGCCCCAGTCCGTTCGGGTTGAATTACGGCATTGAATACCTGTTCATGGCGGTGGTGGGCGGGGCGGCCAGCGTATGGGGCGCGGTGGCGGGCTCGGGCCTGATTCTCGTCCTGAAAGACCAGATCCAGAACGTGTTGCCGCACTTGCTGCACACAACCGCCAATTTCGAGCTCATCGCCTTCGGCGTGTTGATGATATTGGTCATCCAGTATGCGCGCGATGGCGTGTGGCCGCTGCTTGCGCGCGCCTGGTCGGCCATCACACCGCAGTCGAGGCAAGTGCGCGCCGCGCCACCGGAGGCCGAGGCGTTGCCGCGCCGGGAGCGTCCGCAACGCGGGTCGTTGGTGCTCGAGGTGGATGCCGTGCGCAAGGAATTCGGCGGTTTGGTCGCCGTCAACGACATCGGTTTTTCGCTACGCGCCGGTGAGATCATGGGGTTGATCGGGCCCAATGGCGCCGGCAAGAGCACGACCTTCAATCTCATCACCGGTGTGCTGCCGGTGACTCGCGGGGCGGTCAGGTTCCTGGGGCACGGGATCGAATCCTTGCCGTCGCGCGAGATCGCGCGGCTGGGTGTGGGGCGCACGTTTCAGCATGTCCAATTGCTACCCACCATGACCGTGCTCGAGAATGTGGCGCTGGGCGCGCATCTGCGCCGTTCCGTGGGCGTGGCGTCGGCGGCGCTGCGCGCCGACAGGCGGGCCGAGGCGCAGTTGCTGCATGAGGCCGCCACCCAGTTGCGTCGCGTGGGTTTGCAGGATCATCTGTACGAACAGGCCGGCAACCTGGCGCTAGGCCAACAGCGCATCCTTGAGATCGCGCGCGCGCTAGCCGCCGACCCGGTGCTGTTGCTGCTCGACGAACCTGCTGCCGGCCTGCGCTACAAGGAAAAACAGGCGCTGGCTGGTGTGCTCAGGCAATTGCGCGGTGAAGGCATGAGCATTCTGTTGGTCGAGCACGATATGGATTTTGTCATGAATCTGACCGATCACCTGGTGGTCATGGATTTCGGCACCAAGATCGCCGAGGGCTTGCCGGCCGACGTGCAACGCGACCCCGCGGTACTGGAGGCTTACCTGGGTGGCGTGGATGACGAACTGGATGACGAGCCATCGGCCGAGCCCGTGGCGGCGGGGGCATGACATGGTCAGTATTGTGAACGGTACGCCCGCAGCCGCGCGGAACGGCGTCTCGATGGTCTTGCGGGTTGGCGGCTTGTCGGCCCGTTACGGCAAGGTCACGGCGGTCAACAACGCCAACCTGTCGGTCGCACCCGGCAGCATCGTCACTGTCATCGGTGGCAATGGGGCGGGTAAATCCACATTGCTCAACAGCATCATGGGCGTGTTGCCACTCACGGGGCATTGCACCGGATCGGTGGTGTACCAGGGCGGGGAAGTTTGTTCCTGGCCAGCCGAACGGCGTGTGTTCGACGGTATTTCCCTGGTGCCCGAACGGCGCGAATTGTTCGCCAGCATGTCGGTCGAGGACAATCTGCTGCTGGGTGGTTTTCGTCTGTACCGGATGCGTCAACGTGGCTGGCGTGACACGATGGAGCACGTTTACGAGCTGTTCCCGCGACTGCGCGAACGGCGCATGCAGCAGGCGGGTACCCTATCGGGCGGCGAACGCCAGATGCTCGCGGTGGGCCGGGCCCTGATGGCCAAGCCGCGATTGCTGATGCTCGACGAGCCCAGCCTGGGCCTCGCGCCGCGCATCGTGCGGGAGATCTTCCAGATCATCTCGCGGCTGCGCCGCACGGGGGTTTCCATCTTGTTGGTCGAGCAGAATGCCCGCGCGGCGTTGCAGGTCGCCGACTATGGCTATGTGCTCGAAACCGGCGAGATCGTCCTGGAAGGGCCGGCGTCCGACCTGATCGGCAACCCGCGAGTCATTGAAAGCTACCTGGGGCTGGGCAACGCGGGCGGGAAGCGAGACCAGAATCAGGAGTGATGGGCGGCGCACCGCGCTGTGCATCACTGCGTCATATGCAGCAGGGTTTCTTTTACTTTCGGGCTTGAGAGTCGGGGTGGTTCTATTAACCCGCCCCAGGGTGGACGAAGCAGTGCAGGCCGGCGCGTCCAGCGGTCGTGGCGCTGCGCCCCCCGACTACCCGGGTCTGCCTCGTCCGGCGGGCGTCGGGCGAAACTCGCTCCACCGCGCCGTTCCGGCGCGGTTCCACTCAGACATCGCCCGCCGACATCCCCCGCCTCCCTACGGCAGCACCCGGCGCTGGCCGAAACGCCGGCCTGCACTGCTTCGCCCACCCTGGGGCTACGATTGCGATAGGCATGGAGGGGATATTGCCGGGGTTATGGACGATTGGCGCATCAAGCTCCGATAGACAGCGCCTTCAGATACCTATTCGACTTCAGGAAGGCTGCGTACCCGCCTCGGGTGCGTGGCCATTCGGTGGCTTGCGTGAGTGCCAGGCGTGCAGGATCTCGCCGACGATGCCTCGGCGGAAGGCCATGACGCAAATGACGAATATCAGGCCGATGACGATGGTGACGGACTCGCCCAGTGATTGGAACCACTGCAAGCCCGTGGCTTGCGCCATGAAACGGCCGAACTCGCCCACCTTGTTCTCGAGCATGACGATGATGATGGCCCCCAGAACCGGGCCTGTGAACGTGCCCAGCCCGCCGATGAGAGTCATGAGAATGACCAGGCCCGACATGCCCCAGGTGGCATCCGACAGCGTGGCCGAAACGAAGACCACCGACTTGGTGGCGCCCGCCAGCCCCGCCAGCGTGGCCGACAACACGAAGGCGAGCAGCTTGTAGCTGTTGACGTTGTAGCCCAGCGAGATGGCGCGTGGTTCGTTTTCGCGTATGGCCTTTAGCACCTGGCCGAACGGTGAGTTGACGGTGCGCCAGATGAGGGCGTAACTGAGGACGAAGATCACCACAACCAGGTAGTACAGGTGGGTGTCGCTGTTCAGATCGATACCGAGGAACGTTCCGCGGGGAATGCCTTGCAGGCCGTCCTCACCGCCGGTGAAGGGGGCCTGCAGGAAGTAGAAGTAGACCATCTGGGCCATGGCCAGGGTGATCATGGCGAAGTAGATGCCGCTGCGCCGTATGGCCAGGGCGCCCATGACAAGACCCAGCACGGCGGCCACGGCGGTGCCGAAGATGATGCCCGGCACGGTGGGAAAGCCCCACACCGCAATGGCCTGTCCGGCGGCGTAGGCGGCTGAACCCAGAAAAGCCGCATGGCCGAAGGACAGCAACCCGGTGTAGCCCAGCAGCAGGTTGAAGGCGCAGGCGAAAAGCGCATAGCACATGATCTTCATGATGAAGATCGGGTAGGCGCCGAGCACTGGCAGCAGAAGCAGAACGACGATGGCCAGCAGATAGGCTGCGAGTTGACGTTTCATTTCATTTTTCCGAACAGGCCCGCGGGTCGTATGAGCAGGACGATGACCATGATGATGAAGACGACCGTGGTGGACGCTTCGGGCCAGAATACCTTGGTGAGGCCTTCAATGACGCCCAGTCCGAGGCCGGTGACGATGGATCCCAGGATGGAACCCATGCCGCCGATGACGACCACGGCGAAGACCACGATGAT
>DASTNK010000187.1:0-3249 GCA_035720945.1 Burkholderiaceae bacterium | reverse complement strand
ACCATGAGGGTGGGGATGGAGCGGATGCCCATGCCCGCGGCGATTTCCTGCTGTTCTTCGGTGTTCACCTTGGCGAAGACGATGTCATCGTGCTGGCCGGACGCCGCCTCGAAGGTGGGGGCGAAGCTGCGGCACGGCCCGCACCAGGGTGCCCAGAAGTCGATGATCAAGGGTTTGTCGGCCTGGATGGCCTGTTGGAAGGAGTCTTGATCCAGTTCGATCGTGCTCATGCTATCCCCAAATGAAAGAGCGGCGTGACAGCCGCTCAATGTGCAGAAAAGACAAGTGTACAGCGAGCGGGGCCGGCCCGCCGGGCGGCCCCGGCGGATCATGGGCCGGGGCGGGCCGACACAGACGGTGGTCAGTCGGGGAAGAAGGCGAACTTGATCACGAACAGGACGGCGACCAGCAGCGCCGCCAGGTGAATGTCGCGGAAGCGCCCGGACAGGGCCTTGATGGCGACGTAGGAGATGAAGCCGAAGGCCAGGCCATAGGCGATGGAGTACGTGAGCGGCATCGTGATCGTGGCGATGGCGGCGGGCACGGATTCGGTGATGTCGTCCCAGTTCACGTGGACCAGTTCACGCAACATCAGGCAGGCCACGTAGAGCAGGGCCGGCGCCGTCGCGTACCCGGGCACGATGGCGGCGAGCGGCGACAGAAACAAGGCCAACAAGAACAGGATGGCGATGATGACCGCTGTCATCCCCGTGCGGCCGCCGGCCTGCACACCCGACGCGCTTTCGATGTAGGCGGTGGTGCTGCTGGTGCCCAGGACCGAGCTGGCCAGGATGGCCGTGCTGTCGGCCAGCAGGGCGCGGCCCAGACGACCGTTGCTCTCTGGTGTGACCAGGCCGGCGCGCGTGGCGATGCCGATCATGGTGCCGGTGGCGTCAAAGATTTCCACCAGAACGAACACGATGATGACGTGGAAGAACCCTTTGCTCAGGGCCCCCGCGATGTCCAACTTCAGAAAGCTGGGATCCAGGCTGGGTGGCATGGAGAAGAAGCCGTTGAACTGGACGTGGCCGGTGATGACCGATAGAAGGGTGATGGCCAGTATGCCGATCAGGATGGCGCCACGGACCCTGAGCGCGTCGAGCGCCGCGATGATGAAAAACCCCAGGATCGCGTACAGGGTCGTTGTGTTGCTGAGGTTGCCCAGGCCAACTATGGTGGCCTTGTTCGGCACGACGATATGCGCGATTTCAAGGGCGATGATGCCCAGAAACAGGCCGATGCCCGCTACGATCCCTGATCGCAGCGATGCCGCGATGCCCGCGATCAACCATTCCCGGATGCCGGTGATGGTGATGATCACGAACACGACCCCCGAGATGAAGACCGCTCCCAGCGCTTGTTGCCAGGTGAAACCCAGTTGGCCCACGACGGTGAACGCGAAATATGCGTTCAACCCCATGCTGGGCGCCAGGCCGATTGGCCAGTTCGCGACGAACGCCATGATGAGACACCCGATCGCCGCGGCGACGCAGGTGGCCACGAACAGCGCGCCCTTGTCCATGCCCGTGCTGCTGAGGATGTCCGGGTTGACGAAAATGATGTACGACATCGTGAGGAAGGTAGTGACCCCCGCCAGGATCTCGGTGCGCGCCGTGGTGCCGTGTTCGCGCAGTTTGAAATATCTATCGAGCATGTCCCTTCCTTTTTTTGTGCGAAAAACGCTACGTGTTCGAGTTGGTGTTGTGTCGAGTGCCGCGCGTGTTGAAATTCATGTTTTCGGTGCGCCACGCGAGCCGGTGACAATTCTAAGGCGAGGATTTCGGGTTGTACACTTACGCGCATGATTATTCTTGGTTTTGAAAGCTCCTGCGATGAAACAGGGGTGGCGGCGGTCTGCACCGAGCGTGGCCTGTTGGCGCACGCCCTGCATACCCAGATCGCCATGCATCGTCATTATGGGGGGGTGGTGCCCGAACTCGCATCCCGGGATCACGTGCGCCGGGTGGTGCCCCTGACACGCTCGGTTCTGCGCCAGGCGGGATTGACGTTCCAGGACGTTGGCGCTGTGGCATACACGGCCGGCCCGGGTCTCGCGGGGGCACTGCTGGTGGGCGCCAGCGTCGCGCAGTCGCTGGCCTGGGCGCTGGGGCTGCCGGCCATTCCCATCCACCACCTCGAAGGGCATCTGCTTTCGCCCTTGCTGGCCGACCCTGCCCCGACATTTCCCTTCGTGGCGTTGCTGGTGTCGGGCGGCCACACGCAGCTCATGCGCGTGGATGGTGTGGGGCGCTACCACACCCTGGGTGAAACTCTCGATGACGCAGCCGGCGAGGCGTTCGACAAGACCGCGAAACTGCTGGGGCTGGGCTATCCGGGCGGCCCCGCGCTATCGAAACTGGCTGAGGACGGCGACGCCACCCGCGTTGAACTGCCGCGCCCGATGCTGCACAGCCATGACCTCGACTTCAGTTTCAGCGGTCTCAAGACTGCCGTCCTGACCCGACTGAGAAAAATGGAAGAAGGGGGGGGCGTCACCCCGCCGCAACGAGCCGATCTCGCGGCCGCCACGGAAGCCGCCATTGTCGACGTGCTGGCGGCGAAGTCCCTGCGGGCGCTGCGGGATACCGGGCTGGATAGTCTTGTGGTGGCGGGCGGCGTCGGGGCCAATCGGCATCTGCGCCGGCAACTGCTTGCCGCGACGGCGGAACGAGGCGGCCGGGTGTATTTTCCACCGCTCGATTTATGCACCGACAATGGCGCCATGATCGCCTTCGCCGCCGCGCAGCGGGTGCGCGCCGGGCTGGCTGACTTGGCCGAGGACACCCACGCCTTCACAGTGCGCCCGCGTTGGGATCTACAGGCGGTGTGTGTGCCGGAGTAGGGTGGCCAGCTCTATTTTTCCGGTTGCCCGTTCTTCTTGCCGGCGCCGATCCGGCTTTCAGCACCGGCCAGCAGGCGTCCGATATTCGCTTTGTGCCGAAAGATGAGCATGACGCTGATGACGGCGATGGCGATGCACAGGGTGGTGCTGAATTCCCAGGCGATATGACCGCCGAACCAATAATAGACAGGGGCGAACACGGCGGCGACCACGGATGCCAGCGACGAGTAGCGGCTGGCGTAGGCCACGATGAGCCAGGTTGCCGCGGTGGCCAGCGCCAACCATGGCTGGAGCGCCAGCAGCACGCCGAGCGCCGTGGCGACGCCTTTACCGCCTTTGAAGCGCAGGAATATCGGGTACACATGGCCCAGGAAGGCGGCGATGGCGCTCAGCCCCACGACCAGGTC
>DASTNK010000186.1:0-7923 GCA_035720945.1 Burkholderiaceae bacterium | reverse complement strand
TGTGCGGGCTTGGTGCCCCGGGGCGCCGTTGCGGCATGGGGCATTCGCTCGCGCGTCGGGCGGTTCTCTATAATGGCTCAAGGATTCCCTGGGCAAGTCGAGCGGAAAGCGGCCGTGGATGCGTGCGACGCGGCGATTTGTTCAGAGGATCCCACGAGGCGGTGCACCGCCTTCTCGTGCCCGCCCGATTTCCCCATACAACGAGCCCAGTTTCATGACAGAACCCCGCCTCGAATTCGTCACTTGCGCCAGCCCCGCGGGTCTGCATCGCATGGCTTACTGGGAGTGGGGCGATCCGGACAACGACCGTGTACTGATGTGCGTGCATGGCCTGACCCGGACCGGGCGCGACTTCGACACGCTGGCACAACGGCTTTGCGGCACCTATCGGGTGGTCTGCCCGGATATCGTCGGGCGGGGCGCGTCGGACTGGCTCGTCAACCCCGACGGTTATGTCGTGCCGCAGTATGTGGCCGATCTGCTCACGCTGATCGCGCGCTCGCGTCCGTCCCGGCTGGATTGGTTGGGCACGTCCATGGGCGGGCTCATCGCCATCGCATTGCTGGGCGCGCAGGCCATGGCCCGCGCCACACGCCCGGAAACCGTGGTGCATGGTCTGGACGCCGCATCCGGCATTCCCTTTGGCCGTATCGTGCTCAACGACATCGGGCCGGATCTCGACATGGGTGGCATGGCGCGCATCGGCCTGTATGTGGGTCAGCCCGTGGCGTTCGACACGTTCGATCAGGCGGTCGATTACGTGCGCGATATCTCCCCCGGATTCGGGCACCACACGCGCCAACAATGGGAAACCCTGGCCCGGCGCGTGATGGTGCAAAAAGGCCGGCAGTGGATCAAACACTATGACCTGGGCATGGCCAAGCCCTTTGCCCTGCAGAACGAGGCGGCCCTGCGCGCGTCCGAGGCCCTGTTGTGGTCCGCGTATGAAAGCATCCAGGTGCCGGTGCTCATCGTGCGCGGCGACTGCTCCGATCTGCTGTCGACCGACACGGCGGCGCGCATGCTGGCGCGCAACCCGCGCGCGGCACTGCATGTGGTGCCGGACGTGGGGCATGCGCCCACATTCATGTCCGACGAGCAGATCGAGCCCGTCAGGCGCTTCCTGGTCGCGGACGACTGACATCATGAAGCCGGCGATCACTCTCAACGCCGATCTGCACTGCCATTCCGTGCATTCCGACGGGGTGCTGACGCCCGTTGAACTGGCGCGCCGCGCGCACGGCAACGGTGTGCGGCTATGGGCGTTGACCGATCACGACGAGGTCGCGGGGGTGGCCGAGGCGGCCGCCGCGGCTGCGGCCCTGGGGATGTCGTTCGTGCCGGGCGTGGAGATTTCCGTCACATGGGCGGGGCGCACAGTGCATATCGTGGGCCTGCGTTTCGACCCGGCAAACCCGGCGTTGACGGCGGGTTTGGCCGGTATTCGCGTGGGCCGCGCGGAACGCGCCACTGAAATCGGCCGCAGGCTGGATGCGCGGCTGGGCATGTCGGGGTGCCTGGAGGGGGCGTTGCGCTATGCGATGAATCCCGGTCTGGTCAGCCGCACGCATTTCGCCCGGTTCCTGGTTGAGCAGGGGCGCTTCCCCACCATGCAGTCTGTTTTCGACCAGCACCTGGGGCAGGGCAAACCCGCCAACGTGCCTGGGCGGTGGGCAGGCCTGGCCGAGGCCGTCGCCTGGATCACCGGCGCGGGGGGCCGCGCGGTGATCGCGCACCCAGGCCGTTACGCGTATTCCCAACTGGAGTACGGCGCATTCTTCGACGCCTTCAAAGAGGCGGGCGGGGAAGGCTTGGAAGTGGTCACCGGCAGCCATCGCCCGGCTCAATTCGACGAATACGCCAAGGTGGCGCGGCATTACGGGTTTCTGGCTTCGCGCGGTTCGGATTTCCACAGCCCGGGGGAAAGCCGCGTTGATCTGGGCACGCTGCCTCCGCTGCCGGAAGACTTGACCACGGTCTGGTACGATTGGTTCTGAAGCGGCATATAGCGGCAGTACCAGCGTGGCACATCATGAACAAGGCTTTTGTCAAAGAATCTGAAGACGACGATGACGACGGCGCCGGTGCGCCAGCCGCCAGTCTGCCGTCGGGCGTCAAGAACTACATGACGACGCAGGGCTACAGGCGCCTGCGTGACGAATTGACGCATCTCATGAACGAAGAGCGGCCAGCCGTGGTGCAGATCGTTTCCTGGGCCGCTTCCAACGGCGACCGCTCGGAGAACGGTGACTACATCTACGGCAAGAAGCGCCTGCGCGAAATCGATCGACGCATGCGTTTCCTGACCAAGCGGCTTGAAATCGCCGAAGTGGTCGACCCGGCCGCGCAGCCGAATCGGGAACAGGTGTTTTTCGGCGCCACGGTTGTCTATTCGGACAGCGCGGGCGAGGAATTCCGCGTCACCATCGTCGGCGTCGACGAGGCCGAACCCTTGCAAGGGCGCATCAGCTGGATTTCGCCGGTCGCGCGCGCGCTGCTCAAGGCGCGTGAGGGCGACACGGTGCAGTTGCGCACGCCGGCGGGGCTGGATGAACTGGACGTGCTGGAAGTGCGTTATCCGGCGCCAGGACAGGGTTCCGACGGATAGGCGTCGAGCTCCCGGCCATTCAGTCCACGGTCGCGCGGTATGCCACCGCTGGCGACAGTTGTGTTTTTCTTGAGGCTGACGGCAAATCGTTCCCACCGGCAGCCCGATTCGGGCTCCCCTGTTGTGTTGTGTAGCGAACCCCGCTTTTGGCGCTTCGAAAAGACCTGTCGCGGGCCGGGGTGGCCAACCGGCTAAAATGATGCCTCTTCCTCCTGTTCCCCTCTTTCTGCCCCGCGCCGCATCGTGACTTCCATCCAGATACTCCCCGGTTCGCCCGCTCTATCGGCGTTTCGCCGTGAACGCCTGTTGCAGCGACTCGCCCGCCTGGAACTGCCCATCTCGGGCGTCCACGCTAGTTACGAGCATTTCGTCTGGCTCGGCGCCGCGCTGAACACCGGCGACCGCGACCGGTTGGTGGCATTGCTCGACTACGGTGAGCGCGCGGCGGTGGCCGACACGGGCAGGCACGATCTGGTGTTGCGGGTGATTCCCCGTCCGGGCACGGTGTCGCCCTGGGCCAGCAAGGCGACCGACATCGCCCACAACTGTGGCCTGTCCTCCGTGCGCAGGGTGGAGCGCGGCATCCGTTATATCTTGACGCCGAACCGCGGGCTGCTGGGCGTGCGCAAGATCGAACCCGATCAACTCGCGGCGATCGCCGCCTGTCTCCATGACCGCATGACGGAATCGGTGGTGGATGCCGATTTCGACGGCCAGGCGCTTTTTGAATCGTTGCCGGGCAAACCCACGCGACGCGTGGCCGTGCTGGAACAAGGGCGTGACGCGTTGTTGCGCGCCAACCGCGAGCTGGGATTGGCGCTGTCCGATGACGAAATCGACTACCTTCAGTCCTCTTTCAGCCAACTCGGACGCGACCCCACCGATGTCGAGCTGATGATGTTCGCGCAGGCCAACAGCGAGCACTGCCGGCACAAGATCTTCAATGCGCAGTGGGTCGTGGACGGCGTCGAGCAAGAGCACACGTTGTTCGGCCTGATCCGCGCCACGCATGCGGCGCAGCCAAAAGGCACGGTGGTGGCGTATTCGGACAATGCCGCCGTCATGGCGGGCGGGCCCGTCACGCAGTTCCAGGCCCGGCCACCACTGGCCGCCAGCCCGGACGATGCGTGCGTGTACGAGCGCCGCGAGGTGGTGGCGCACACGCTCATGAAGGTCGAGACGCATAACCACCCGACCGCCATCGCGCCGTTCCCCGGTGCCGCCACCGGTGCCGGCGGAGAAATCCGCGACGAGGGCGCGACTGGCCGCGGCTCGAAGCCCAAGGCGGGGCTGACCGGCTTCACGGTGTCCAATCTGCGCTTCGACGACGCGCCCGAACCCTGGGAAACCGCCGATCTGCCGGTGCCGCCCGCGCGCATCGCCACGGCCCTGGACATCATGATCGACGGGCCCATCGGGGGCGCGGCGTTCAACAACGAGTTCGGCCGGCCCAATCTGCTGGGCTATTTCCGCAGCCATGAGCAACGAGCCGGCGGCCGTGTCTGGGGGTATCACAAACCCATCATGATCGCCGGCGGCCTGGGCACCATCGACGATACCCAATCGCACAAAGACCCGATTCCGCCGGGGGCGCTGCTGATCCAGCTTGGCGGGCCGGGCATGCGGATCGGCATGGGCGGTGGCGCGGCCTCGAGCATGAGCGTGGGCGCCAACAGCGCAGACCTCGATTTCGATTCCGTGCAGCGCGGCAACCCGGAAATGCAGCGGCGCGGGCAGGAAGTGATCGACCGCTGCTGGCAGCAAGGGGCTGGAAACCCCATCGTGGCCATCCATGACGTGGGCGCCGGTGGCCTCTCGAATGCTTTTCCCGAACTGGTGAACGACGCGGGGCGCGGCGCGATCTTCGATCTGGCGCAGGTGCACGTCGAGGAATCGGGCCTCTCCGCCGCTGAAATCTGGAGCAACGAGTCACAGGAACGCTATGTCTTGGCGATTCTGCCGCAAGATCTGGCGCGTTTCGACGTCATTGCGCGTCGTGAACGCTGCCCCTACGCGGTCGTGGGGGTGGCCACCGAGGATCGACGCCTGAAGGTCACGCGTGGCGGTGGCATCCCTGGCGTGAGTGGATCCGTGCCCGAGGCGGCATCCGCCGACGACATCATCCCTGTCGATGTGCCCGTTGACGTGATTCTTGGAAAGCCTCCACGCATGACGCGTGATGTGCGGCGTGAGCCAGGGGCGGGCGAGTCGCTCGATCTATCGGCTGTATCGCTGGAAGAAGCCGCATTGCGTGTGTTGCGCCATCCCACCGTGGCCAACAAGACATTCCTGGTCACCATTGGCGACCGCACCGTGGGTGGGCTCAGCAGCCGCGACCAGATGGTGGGGCCATGGCAGGTGCCTGTGGCCGATTGCGCGGTCACCTTGTCGGGCTTCGAGACCACGCGCGGGCAGGCCATGGCCATGGGCGAACGCACCCCGGTGGCGGTCATCGACGCGGCCGCGTCCGGGCGCCTGGCCGTGGCCGAAGCGCTGACCAACCTGATTGCCGCCGACGTTGGCTCGCTGCATGACATCAAGCTGTCCGCCAACTGGATGGCGGCCTGCGGCGCCAGCGGGCAGGATGCGGCGCTGTACGACACAGTGTCGGCCGTCAGCCATTGGTGCCGCGACCTGGGTTTGTCCATTCCCGTGGGCAAGGATTCCCTTTCCATGCGCACCGCCTGGCAGGACGAGGCCGGAGCACAGGACGTCATCGCGCCGGTGTCGCTCATCGTCACGGCGTTCGCGCCAGTGGCCGACGCGCGCGCCACGCTCACGCCACAATTGCGCACCGACATGGGCGATACCGTGCTCATTCTTGTCGATCTGGGCAAGGGACGGCACCGCCTGGGCGGCTCGGTGCTGTGCCAGGTGTTCGGGCAAGTGGGCTCGATCGCGCCCGACATCGACGATGCCGGCCTGCTGCGCAGCTTCTTCACCGCCGTGCGCGAACTCGCGGCGCGGGGCCACCTCCTGGCCTACCACGATCGCTCGGATGGCGGCCTGTGGGCCACGGTCTGCGAAATGGCATTCGCCGGGCGCGTGGGTGTGGCGCTCAATCTGGACATGCTGACCATCGATCCCGTGGCCGAGGACTGGGGCGACTTCAAGATCCGGCCCGAACAGATCCAGGTACAGCGCGACGAACTCACGCTGCGGGCGCTGTTCGCCGAAGAGGCGGGGGCGGTGCTGCAGGTGCGGCGCGATCAGCGCGACGACGTGTTGCAGCATCTGCGTGGCGCGGGCCTGTCGGCCCACTCGCATGTCATTGGCTCGCTCAATGGGCAGGATGAACTACAGATCTACCGTGACGGCCAGTGCGTCTATCGCAAGCCGCGGGTGGAATTGGCCCAGGCGTGGAGCGAAGTCAGCCGGCGCATCATGGCGCGGCGCGACAACCCGGCTTGCGCCCAGGCCGAGTTCGATCTCTGGCAAGACACTCAGGATCCGGGTCTGTCGCCCGTGGTGGCGTTCGATCCACAGGAAAACATCGCCGCGCCGTATATCGCCTCGGGCAAGCGTCCCAAGGTCGCCATTCTGCGCGAGCAGGGCTGCAACAGTCAGGTTGAAATGGCCTGGGCATTCGATACGGCCGGCTTCGAGGCGCTGGACGTGCACATGACCGACCTGCTCTCTGGACGCGTGCGCCTGGAAGACGCGCATGGGCTGGTTGCCGTGGGGGGCTTCAGCTATGGCGACGTGCTGGGCGCGGGCGAAGGCTGGGCGCGCACCATTCGCTTCAACCCCGCGCTGGCGGACCAGTTCGCGGCCTATTTCGCCCGCCAGGATACGTTCGCGCTGGGGGTGTGCAATGGTTGCCAGATGATGGCCGCGCTCGCCACCATGATTCCGGGCGCCTCGCACTGGCCACGCTTCACGCGCAATGTCTCCGAGAAATACGAGGCGCGCCTGTCCCTGGTGGAAGTGGCGGATTCGCCCTCCATCCTGTTCCGGGGCATGGCGGGCGCCCGCCTCCCGGTGGCCGTGGCGCACGGCGAGGGCTTTGCCGACTTCTCGCGCCAGGGCGATGCCGCGCAGGCGCTGGGCGCACTGCACTTCGTCGACAATCGCGGGCAGCGCACAGAGCAGTATCCGCTCAACCCCAATGGCAGCCCGAATGGACTGACCGGCGTCACCACGGACGATGGGCGCTTCACGGTGCTGATGCCGCATCCCGAGCGCGTCACCCGCAACGCCATGCTGTCGTGGGCGCCGGCGCGCTGGGGCGAACAGGATACTGGCGGCGACGCCAGTCCGTGGCTGCGCATGTTCCGCAACGCCCGGGTCTGGGTGGGCTAGGCATCCCCTGAACAGGTCACCGGGCCGCATGTATCTGCGGCCCGGGGTCGTCGTCGCGTTGCGAATCCTCGCGATAGCCACGGCTATTGCCACGGGCACCTTTGGGTGTGAACAGGCCCTGAACGCGTATAATCTTGCTTTGGATTCGGAGCTTACGAATGCGCCTCATCAAGAAAGCACTGACCTTCGACGATGTGTTGCTGGTCCCCGCCTTTTCCGAGGTCCTGCCTCGCGATACTTCCCTCGTCACCCACTTCACCCGCGACATCACCCTGAACATTCCGCTCGTCTCGGCCGCCATGGACACGGTGACCGAGTCGCGCCTGGCCATCGCCATGGCCCAGGAAGGTGGCATCGGCATCATCCACAAGAACCTGACGGCCGACGAACAGGCGCGTGAAGTCGCCCGCGTCAAGCGGCACGAATTCGGTATCGTCATCGATCCGGTCACGGTCACGCCCACCATGAAGGTGCGCGACGCCATCGCCCTGCAGCGCCAGCACGGCATTTCCGGCTTGCCGGTGGTCGAGGCCGGCAAACTGGTGGGCATCGTCACCAATCGCGACCTGCGCTTTGAAGACCGGCTCGACGTCCCCCTGCGCGACATCATGACGCCTCAGGAACGCCTCATCACCATGAAGGAAGGCGCCACGCTGGACGAAGCCCAGTCACTGATGCACAAGCATCGCCTCGAACGCGTGCTCATCGTCAACGACAAGTTCCAGTTGCGCGGCCTGGCCACGGTGAAAGACATCGTCAAGAACACCGAACACCCCATCGCCTGCAAGGATGCCCAGGGGCAGTTGCGTGTGGGCGCTGCGGTCGGTGTGGGCGAGGGCACTGAAGAGCGCGTCGAAAAACTGGCCGCCGCCGGTGTCGACGTCATCGTCGTGGACACCGCGCATGGCCATTCGGCCGGCGTCATCGAACGCGTGCGCTGGGTCAAGAAGAACTACCCCAAGATTCAAGTCGTGGGTGGCAACATCGCCACCGCGGCGGCGGCCAAGGCTTTG
>DASTNK010000185.1:0-17363 GCA_035720945.1 Burkholderiaceae bacterium | reverse complement strand
CGCTAGAAATTATCCAGCACCGCCCCTGTACTCGCATTCGAGCAGTTGAACGCGAACTTGGCCTGTACACCACGCATATAGCGGGGCTTGGGCGCCTGCCATTGTTTGCGCCTGGAAGCCAGTTCGTCTTCCGCCACATTGAGCTGCAACAGGTGCTGGTGCGCGTCGATGGTGATGGAATCGCCCTCTTTCACCAGGGCAATGCCGCCGCCCACAGCCGCCTCGGGCGACACATGCCCCACCACCATGCCCCAGGTACCGCCCGAGAACCGGCCATCGGTGATGAGCCCGACCGAATCGCCCAGCCCGGCACCGATCAGGGCGCTGGTGGGCGCCAGCATTTCCGGCATGCCGGGACCGCCGCGCGGCCCCAGGTAGCGCAGCACCATGACGTCGCCCGCCTTGACGCGGCCATCGAGGATGGCCTTCAGGGCTGATTGCTCGTCGTCGAACACGCGGGCCGGCCCCGTCATGACGGGGTTCTTGAGACCGGTGATCTTGGCCACCGCGCCCTCGGTGGCCAGATTGCCCTTGAGGATGGCCAGGTGGCCCTGGGCATACATGGGGTCATCCACCGTGTGGATGACGTCTTGATCCTTGGACGGCACATCCGGCACGTCGCGCAATGTTTCAGCAATGGTCTGGCCGGTGATGGTCATGCAGTCGCCGTTGAGCAACCCGGCGTTGAGCAACAGCTTCATCACCTGGGGAATGCCGCCCGCCTTGTGGAAGTCGACCACCAGATACTTGCCGCTGGGTTTCAGGTCGCAAAGCACCGGCACTTTACGGCGCACACGCTCAAAATCGTCTATGGTCCACTCGACCCCCGCGGCATGGGCGATGGCGAGCAGATGCAGCACGGCATTGGTGGAGCCGCCCGTGGCCATGACCACGCTGACGGCATTCTCGAGGGACGCGCGCGTGACGATGTCGCGCGGCTTGAGATCGAGTTCGATGGCGCGCAGCAGCACCCGGGCCGATTCCGCCGCCGACGCCAGTTTTTCCTCGTGCACATTGGCCATGGTCGAGGAATACGGCAGGCTCATGCCCAGGGCCTCGAACGACGAGCTCATCGTGTTGGCCGTGTACATGCCGCCGCACGAGCCGCTGCAGGGGATGGCGTGCAGTTCGATCTGGCGGAGGTCTTCGGCCGACATGCGCCCCGCCGCGTTCTCGCCCACGGCTTCGAACACGCTGACAATGTTCAGGTCCTGGCCCTTGTAGTGCCCCGGCAGGATGGTCCCGCCGTAGACATAGATGGCGGGCACATTGGCACGGAGCATGCCCATCATGCCGCCGGGCATGTTCTTGTCGCAGCCACCTATGACCAGGACGCCGTCCATCCATTGGCCCTGCACACAGGTTTCCACACAATCGGAAATCACCTCGCGCGAGATCAGCGAATACTTCATGCCCTCGGTGCCCATGGCCATGCCATCGGAGATCGTGGGGGTGCCGAACATCTGCGGATTGCCGCCAGCCTTCTTGACCGCCTGGGCGGCGGCATCGGCCAACGGCTGCAGGCCGCTGTTGCAGGGGGTGATGGTGCTTTGCCCGTTGGCGATACCTACCATGGGCTTGGAGAAATCAGATTCTGTGTAGCCCAGCGCGTAGTACATGGAGCGATTGGGGGCACGCTCCACGCCCTGGGTGATGTGTGCGGAACGCAGGCGTTTCGGCGAGCTCATGCTTAACCTCCGGGAAGCAACGTGTCAGGAACAAGTCGCCAGGGCCGGCGGGATGAGCCGCCGGTCGGCGCTACCCGAACAAGTGTACATCCACTGCTGGCGAGCAACGAGGCCGAACCCTGCCCACAGCAGGGGCAACCCCGCGCGGGGCGATCAGTCGGCCTCGACCCACGATGGCTTCTTCGCGCGCGTCAGTTGCGACACATCGCGCACAGCACCACGATCGGCGGACGTGGCCAGCGCCGCGTAGGCCCGCAGAGCCTGCGATACCTGGCGTTCGCGGTTCACTGGCTGCCACGCCTGGTCGCCGCGCGCATCCATTTCGTCGCGTCGCGCCTGCAATTCCTCGTCGCTGATCGCAAGGTGGATGGTACGGCCGGGGATGTCGATTTCGATGGTGTCACCATCCCGCACCAAGCCGATATTGCCGCCCTCCGCGGCTTCGGGCGAGGCGTGGCCCAGAACCAACCCTGACGAACCGCCAGAGAACCGGCCGTCGGTCAGCAAGGCGGTGCCCTTGCCCAGCCCCATGGATTTCAGGTAGGACGTTGGGTAGAGCATTTCCTGCATGCCGGGCCCGCCCTTGGGGCCCTCGTAGCGGATGACGACCACGTCGCCGGCCTGCACCGCGCCGCCCAGAATGCCGCCCACCGACGCCTCCTGGCTCTCGTACACGCGGGCGCGCCCCTTGAAGACCAAAATGCTGTCATCCACCCCGGCGGTCTTGACGATACAGCCATTGAGCGCGAGATTGCCATACAGCACCGCCAGCCCGCCATCCTGAGAATAAGCGTGGGCCTTGTCGCGGATGCAGCCGTGTTCGCGGTCAACGTCCAGACTGTCGTAATGGCGATTCTGGCTGAACGCCTCGGTGGTGCGCACACCGCCCGGGGCGGCCTTGTAGAAATCCTGGACCTCAGGTGTCGCGTGCCCGCTGTTGACGTCCCAGGCATGGATGGCTTGGCGCAACGTGCCGCTGTGGACATTGCCCACATCCAGATTGAGCAGCCCGGCGCGCGCCAGTTCACCCAGAATGCCGATCACGCCACCGGCGCGATGCACGTCTTCCATGTGGTACTTGTTGGTGGCCGGCGCGACCTTGCTCAGGCATGGCACGCGGCGCGAGATGCGGTCGATGTCGGCCATGGTGAACGCCACCTCGGCTTCCTGGGCCGCCGCCAGCAGATGCAGCACCGTGTTGGTGGAACCGCCCATGGCGACGTCGAGCATCATGGCGTTTTCGAACGCCTGGTGGGTCGCGATACTGCGCGGCAGGACCGACACATCATCATGTTCGTAATAGCGCTTGCACAGCGCGACGATAAGCTGCCCCGCGCGCTCGAACAAGCCTTTACGGCGGGCATGCGTGGCCAACAACGAGCCGTTGCCCGGCAGTGCCAGACCCAGGGCCTCGGCCAGGCAATTCATGGAGTTGGCGGTGAACATGCCCGAGCACGAACCACAGGTGGGGCAGGCGCTGCGCTCGACTTCGGCCGCCTGCTCATCGGACACGTTGGGGTCCGCCGCCTGGATCATGGCGTCGATGAGGTCGAGCTTCATCACCACCTTGCCATCACTGGCGGCAATGACCTTGCCCGCCTCCATTGGCCCGCCCGAGACGAATACGGTGGGAATGTTCAGGCGCATGGCGGCCATCAGCATCCCCGGGGTGATCTTGTCGCAATTCGAGATGCACACCATGGCGTCGGCGCAGTGGCCATTGACCATGTATTCGACCGAATCGGCGATCAGTTCGCGCGAGGGCAGCGAATACAGCATGCCACCGTGCCCCATGGCGATGCCGTCGTCGATGGCGATGGTGTTGAATTCCTTGGCGACGCCGCCGGCGGCTTCGATCTGGCGCGCCACGAGCTGCCCCAGGTCTTTCAAGTGCACATGACCCGGCACGAACTGGGTGAACGAGTTGACCACGGCGATGATGGGCTTGTCGAAATCGCCATCTGTCATGCCGGTGGCGCGCCAGAGCGCGCGGGCGCCAGCCATGTTGCGTCCGTGGGTCGAGGTGCGGGAACGGTATTGCGGCATCGAAATTCTCTGAAAAAGAAGTTGCGGGAAACGAACCGGAGCGAGGCCCTGCGCACCGCCGGCGGACCGGTGGCCCCGAGGGACGACGCCATTATGATAATCGCGGCGGGAATTTTGCGCCTTTGGGCGCCATTTCGCTGCTTCCGGCCCCTTGACGAGCATCGCCGCCGAACAAAATCACTCAACTCACCACTGAGGTCAACTCTACGATCGATACCTATTCATCGACCAATTTCGACGGCATGGCCGGCCGATCTTCAAACCGTTTGACCCGCATGCTGATGACGGACAGCGTCCTGTCAAGCCTCACGGCGGCACGTGTGAACCAACGGCAGTCCATCGCGGCGACAAATACCTTCAGGCGGTCACGAATACCGCTCCTGCCGTATAGTATTGGACGACCCGCTGACGGGCACACTGCCTGTCTCACCCTTCCATACAGTTCAAGGACGCCCCGTGAATCAGATCGTGCCCCCCGCCGACCCCTCCCTACTGTTGCGTGACGACATCCGCCTGTTGGGCAAGATGCTGGGCGAGGTCGTCCGCCACTGCGAGGGCCGGCACATCTACGACGTCATAGAAAAGCTGCGGCGCGCGGCGGTGAAATTCCGTCGCGAGGGCAACGCCCGCGACGGTGCGCTGATGGAGCGCAAGATACATCGACTGGAAGACAGCGAAGCCCTGTCGGTGATCCGGGCATTCACGTATTTCCTGCATCTTTCCAACATCGCGGAGGACCGTGACCAGAACCGGCGGCAACGCGATCTGATGCGCGACGGCGTGGCGCCGCAAGGCACGCTGCGACACACGCTGGAAGCGCTGCGCCAGCGCGGCGTCGGCCCAAGAAAGATCCTGCGCTTTCTAGAAGGCGCATGCATCGTGCCCGTCCTGACCGCCCACCCCACCGAGGTGCAGCGCAAGAGCACACTGAGCCTGCATCGGGATATCGCACTGTCGCTCGTCTTGCTGGACGCGCAACCCACACCGGGGGAGCGTGCCGAACTGAACCAGCGCCTGGCGGGCCTGATAACGACACTATGGCAGACACGCCTGCTGCGGCGCCAGCGCTTGGCCGTGCTCGACGAAATCGACAACGCCCTGTCGTATTACGACAGCACCTTCCTGACCGCCATCCCCCGCCTGTACCAGGATCTGGCCGGCGCCCTGCACGGTACGGAGCGTTCGGTCTTCGATACCCCCGACGCCAGCCTGCCCGCCTTTCTGCGCATGGGCAGTTGGATAGGAGGCGATCGCGATGGCAATCCCAACGTGGACGCCACCACATTGGAGCAGGCGCTTCTGCGCCAGTCCACCTGCATCGTGCGGCATTACCTGCGCGAGCTCAAGACATTGGGCACCGAACTGTCGATCTCGCAGCGACTGGGCGCGGCCAGCCCGGCACTGCTGGCGCTGGCGAAGGAAAGTCAGGATACCTCCCCACACCGCGAAGACGAACCGTATCGCCGCGCCTGCATTCATCTGTACGCGCGCATGGCCGCCACCGGCAATCTGCTCACGAACAACAATCTGGCGCAACACCCCACATATGAAGCGCCCCCCTATCCGAACGTCGATGCGTTTCTCGATGACCTGCGGGTGATGGCCGACTCGCTCGAACACCATGGCGGCGGTCTGGTGGGGCAACTGCGCCTGAGCCACCTGATCCAGGCCGCCAGCGTGTTCGGCTTTCATCTGGCCACGACCGACTTGCGCCAAAGCTCGGACGTCCACGAACGCGTGCTGACCGAACTCTTCAAGACGGCCGGTGTGCGCCGGGGCGGCCGGGTCGTCAACTACGCCGCCCTGGATGAGGACGACCGCGTCGCCCTGCTGCGCGAAGAGCTGCGCCAGGTGCGCCCCCTGGCCTCCCCCTGGATCACTTACTCCGCCGAAACCCGCAAGGAGCTTGGGATTCTCCGCGCCGCGGCCGAGGGGCGCAGGCGCTACGGCCCGCGCGCCATCGAGCAGACGGTTGTCTCGCACACGGAAACGCTCAGTGATCTGCTCGAAGTGCTGGTGCTGCAGCAGGAAACCGGCCTGATCATACCGTCCGTGGTTCAAGGCAAAGCCGGACAGGAGCAGAACAGAGTCGGGCACGACCAGGGGCTCATGGTGGTGCCGTTGTTCGAAACCATCCCCGATCTGGAACGCGGCCCGGACATCATGGCGGCCTGGCTGGACCTGCCCGAGGTCGCCGCGCGCGTGCGCCACACCCAGGGCGGCATCCAGGAAGTCATGCTGGGCTATTCCGACAGCAACAAGGACGGCGGCTACATGACGTCGAACTGGTCGCTGTACAAGGCGGAGCGAAGCCTGGTCGATGTCTTCAGAAAGCGCCGTGTCCGGCTGCGGTTATTCCACGGGCGGGGCGGATCGGTTGGGCGCGGCGGCGGCTCCAGTTTCGACGCCATCCAGGCCCAGCCGCCCGGGACGGTCGATGGTCAGATCCGGTTGACCGAACAAGGCGAGGTGATCCAGAGCAAATACAAGGATGCCGAAGTCGGCCGCTGGCACCTGGAACTGTTCGTCGCCGCCACGCTGGAATCCAGCCTCACCACCGGGCGCGGCGCCTCGCAGAGCGAGGACGAGAACATGGCCCGCCACGGCGGAACCGCCGCCTTCTTGTCCGAGGTGGCGGAAGCCACCTATCGACAGCTCGTCTATCAGACACCAGGCTTCACAGACTACTTTTTCGCCTCGACCCCCATACGCGAGATCGCGGGCCTGAATATCGGGTCGCGCCCCGCGTCGCGCAAGGCCAGCCAGCGCATCGAAGACCTCCGGGCCATACCGTGGGGGTTCTCATGGGCGCAGTGCCGCTTGATGCTGACTGGGTGGTACGGCATGGGCACGGCGCTGAACGCGTACCTCGAACGTGGCGGGCCGGACGCTCCCAACGGCAAGACCGGCGCCGGAAAGGCCGCGCGCCTGGCCGAATTGCAGGCCATGGCCCGCGAATGGCCATTTTTCCGGACCCTGCTGTCGAACATGGAAATGGTGCTGGCCAAGACCGATCTGGCCATCGGCCGGCGCTACGCCAGCCTGGTGCCCGACGCGGCGTTGCGCGCACGGGTCTTCGACGCCATCGAAACCGAGCACGCCCTGACGGTGGACATGTTCAACAAGGTCGCGCAGCGCGGCCTGCTGGACGACAACCTGCAGTTGCGCGCCGCACTGAGCGAGCGCTTCGCCTACATCGACCCCCTGAACCACCTGCAGGTCGAACTGTTGCGCCGGCACCGCGCCGCCGACGCGCCTGCTGCGGACCAAGGCGGTGAGGAAAGCCGCATCCAGCGGGCGATACACATGACCATCAACGGTATCGCCGCTGGCCTGCGCAACTCGGGGTGATGGCCCCGGTTGCGCGGGAGCCGCCTACTTGGCCTTGAGGCAGGATTTCATAAACGCTTTGTGTTCGGCGCCCTTCTTGCCCTTGGATTCCTTGCTGCAGGTTCTCATGCGTTCCTGGGATGCGGTGAGTTTCTTGCCGCTGTGCCCGGTCTTCTCGCCCTTGAGGCAAGATTTCATGAAGGCCTTGTGCTCAGCCCCCTTCTTGCCTTTGGCTTCTTTGGTGCACATCGTCATCCGCTCTTGCTGGGCGGTCTTGGTGTGAGAAGCCGCGGGGGTTGCCGCAAAGACGGGGGCGGCCATGAAGCCGCTGAGCGCCGCGGCGATCAGGAACGTCCGGGTTGATGTACGCATAATTCACCTCGCAGTAATCAGATAAGGGAAGGACAGAATCGCGGCGGACGAAAATGTCACGACCGGCATGCGAATCTTGCACTGGAAGCCCACATCCGCGCAAGCGCGCGATATCTACCTTGACGATTCTTTTGAAACAAAACCAATATAACAATAAGATATATAAATATTACTTAAAACAATTATAATACCCTCTGGACGCGGAAACGCCGCCGAGCTGGCGCGATGCAACCCTTCGCCAGGCCTGCTCGTCGCGCCCGCCTGCGCGGCCTGCCACAACCCTCTCACCAAACAGACAGAATGTTACTAGTCAGTTTTCTCGGCGCGCTGATCGGTCTGGTCATGGGCATGACCGGCGCCGGCGGCGGCATTCTGGCCGTTCCCGCCCTGGTGGCGGGGCTGGGCCTGACCATGACGGCGGCTGTTCCCATTTCGTTGATGGCCGTGGGCGTCTCGGCGCTGGTGGGCGCCCTGGATGGCCTGTCAAAAAAAATCGTGCGCTATCGCGCCGCCGCGTTGATGGCTGTGTTGGGATCGTTGATGTCCCACGCGGGCATCGCGCTGGCGCATGTGCTGCCGGAAGCCGTGCTGATGACGCTGTTCGCCTTGGTCATGCTGCTGGCTGCCTGGCGCATGGCCCACAAGGGGCATGGCGCCACCTCGGTGGCCATGGCCGAATCCACGAAGAACTGCATGCTGAACCCCCATACCGGCAAATTGCGCTGGACCCCGCTATGCGCGGCCACGCTCGCCAGCATCGGGGCCACCACCGGCTTGTTCGCGGGCCTGCTGGGCGTGGGCGGCGGATTCATCGTGGTGCCCGCCTTCAAGCGATTCACCAACGTGGACATGCACAGTATCGTTGCCACCTCGCTCACGGTGATCGCGCTGATTTCCATCGGCACGGTGGCCAGCCTGCTGGCGCGAGGCACTCACATATCCACGACGGGCTGGGTTTTTGTCGCGGCCGCCGTGGTGGGCATGATCGCGGGCCGGTCTATCGCGGCGCACATGCCCGCCCGCCTGCTGCAATGCGTGTTCTCAGGCATCGCCGTGGTGGTCGCGATCATCCTGCTGTGCAAGACCTACTTGCCGGGACTATTGGCCTGAGCCACCCCCCACCGTTCGCCCGCTTGGTGTCATGTTCGGGAAGTTGAGTACGCCATCCCACCAAACAACACATAGTCGAACAGTTAAAACGCGTCTTCGTTCCATTCGTAGTCGACGGCAACCTCGCCCAGCACACGCAGCCTGTCGGCCGGGGCCATGTCGAGCGCGGCAAGCAGCCTGCTGTTGAACCCTTCGAGCGTCACCTTGACCCGATCGGCGAAGTCGGGATCGACCGCCTGGTCTTCATACTTGATGACGTACGTCTGGGCGGCGATGCCCACCACGAAATACAGGCCGGCGTTGTCCGGATCCCGCCTCATGAGATCGAAGGCATCTTTGTAGAACTGTTTGAACGAGTCACTACCCGATTCCGAACGCGCGAAACGTTGCGTGATTTCCTTGAACGTCATTTCCTGAAACTCCACTTCAAGACAACAGCGGTTGTGATGCCATCGCCGGATGTCATCAGCACAACCGTCGGCAGACAAATAGAATAGCCGCAAACCCGGGCGGGTGGTAGCGTCATCCTCCGTCGACGCGCCGGTGATGGCGACTCCAATCCACCCCAGGCCCCCGACATCAGAACTTCTCGAGCAGTTTCTTCACCTGCGCGGCCCCGGCACTGCCTTTGTAGGCCCCTTTCCACAACCGGGAAATCAGGCTTTCGTAACGGCGCACCGCCTCGGGCGCCGAGGTGACCGTGGCGATGCCGTTGCGCACATTAGGCAGTTCCCCCAACCGGAACGGACTGACGGCCACCGCCTTACGCTCCGGACCGGAAAAGAACTCGAAGGTGGACGCGGGCATCGCGTCATCGATGATGCCGATCCGCACGTTCAATGGTTCGCTGGCCATCAATTCCGCGATCCGGCCCACTTCCCGGCGCGCCACCTCGATGCGATGCTGACGCACCGCACTCGACAACCGCACCCTGCCGACCATGCCGATCTGCAGGAAACGCTCCAGGCCGCGCAGTCCGATGAGGCTGACGACATGCGGATCACGCGCACGAAACGATGCTCGTCTCTCGGTGATGAGACGGATGAGATCATCAACCTCATCGCTGCCGAGCATACCGCCAACCTGGCGCGGCGTGGCTTCCAGCAACATCTCGCGCAGATGCTCCAGATAATCGTCAGAGGTCAGCAACAACGATATGGGTTCAAAATGCACGAAAATGCGGTCGGCCCCGTGTTCGAGCTGCCGCATGCGCTCGAACAGGCCCAAGGCGTTCGCATAGTATTCGACTTCCACCCCAAGCAGCGACGCCAATGACGTGCCCAGCAGATCAGCCAATCGCTCCAGCGTTTCGATCTTGACGATCTCGCCCTTTTCCATGCGGTACACGGCCGCGCGGGATATGCCAAGCGTCGCCGCGATGTCTTCGGCCTGCAGAGAAGCGCCGACGCGGTGCGCGCGCAGTCTGTCACCCAGCGCGGCATAGTCTATCGACGATTTGAATGCCGCGGCGTCGGGCATGGCTCGAACGCGCGTCGTCACGCGTTCCGCACCGCGGGGCCGGCTCCCAGCCCGCCATGCGCCTGCGACCACCCCGCCGGATCGGCAAGAAACACTTCGAAGTCGCGCAAAGCGGCCGGATCGAACCCGCCACGCTCATGCAGCACGGCCAGCACATCGCGCCAAGTGGCCAACGCATGCACCGACACGCCCAGCGGCGCGAGCAGTTCACGGGTGGGAAACGTGTCATAGTCGAACACGATAAGCAGATCCTCGACGCGGGCCCCCGCCGACGCCAGCGCCTTGCAGAACCGCACCTTGGACTGCCCGCCCGCCATCATGTCGTCGACCAGCAGCGCCTTGCCGCCGTTCGACACCACCCCTTCGACCTGCCCGTGGCCGGCCCGGCGCTTGCGCACATACTGCAGGGGCAATTCAAGCGCGTCGGCGAACCATGCGGCCAACGCGATCCCGCTGGCCTCGCCCCCGACGACCGCCGACAGGCCATCGAGCACACCGGCGTCGCGCAATACACGCAGGCCGCGCGCGACGAGCTGGCGTCTCAAGGCCGGAAAGGAAATGATGCGACGACAATCCATATAGACCGGGCTCGCCCAGCCCGAGGGAAGATGAAACGGCTCTTCGGTTCGCACCGCCACACACCCCGCATCGAGCAAGGCACCGGCCACGGCCCGCGCCGGATCGGGCTGTTCGCCCAGCGTGTCGGGGCCGAAATCGGACTGGTTCATGTCTGCCTCTTTGTTTGACTCTGGTTGGAACACGCACTCGGGAGACGCGACATCATGCGCCCAGTGGCTCGAGCGCGTCGCTCAATACTTGCACCCCCTGCATGAAATCATCGATCTCCATCGCCTCATGGGGATTGTGCGACCCATTCTGGTTTCGCACAAACACCATGCCGCTGGGCACTCCGGCATTCGCGAGCAGTGCCGCATCATGGCCGGCGCCACTGGGGATCACATCAAACGTGAGGCCGCGCGCCTTGCATACATCCGACAAGACATCGCACACTTTTTGATCCATGGTGGCGGGTTCGCTGACCAAGCGCCTGTCGAACTCGAACCGCACGCCGCGCTCGCGGGAAATGGCCGCGCATTCAGCGCGCATGAGCTGATAGAACGCCTCGAGCGTATCGGTGCTTCGACTGCGCGCCTCCAGGCTGAACGTCACTTGTCCGGGAATGCGCGACACCGCGTGTTCCGCCGGATCGGTGCCCACCATCCCCGTCGTGACGACGAGATCGGTACCCCGCTCCAGCAGCACGCGCCAGTGCTCGTCCAACCGCATGATGAGATCGGCCACACCGAACATGGCGTCGTGGCGCAGCCAGCGCGGCACCACACCCGAGTGCTGCGCATCGCCCAGGCACCGCACCTGGTTGTGGCGGAAGTTTCCGCGTATGCCCGACACCACGGCGACAGGCAGATCGCGCGCCACCATGACCGGCCCCTGCTCGATGTGCAATTCCAGGTAGACCTTGACACGGGACACGTCGAACAGTTTTTCGCCAGCGGCGATCGCCGCCACGTCGGCGCCCAGCGCCCGCATGCTCTCGCCCAGCGTCATCCCTTCCCCACGCCGCGGCAGCGACAGGTCGGCCTCGGCCAGCTTGCCCACCAGGCAGGTGGACCCGACACAGGCCTTGCCGAACCACGCGCTTTCCTCTCCGCGAAAACCGATGACCTCCATGGCGCCGCTTCGGCCGTCGCGCTTCCTGGCAACCATGCACAACAGGCCCGCCACGACCCCGGCCAACCCGTCGTAATTGCCGCCTTGCGGGACGGAATCCATGTGCGACCCCATCCAGACCACTGGCGCCTCGGGCGGCACATCGGGGAAACGAAACACCAGATTGGCCGCCGCGTCGGCCGACACCTCCAGACCTTCCGACAACGCGAACTCTCGCAGATAGTCGGCCGTGCCCGATTCGCCGCGCCCATAGCTGTCGCGCGTGACGCCGACACCGTCGAAAGACAGTTCGCGCACATCGCTGAAGAGTTTTTCCGCCAAGGATCGGTACTGGATCAGATTCGTCATGATGGTGCAAAGCCGTCAATGCCAGGTTCCATTCGGAGTGAGTGGATTCCAAAAGTACGTCGCATCGTTGAACGCGGGATCAACCAGATTGCTGCGCCATGCGCAGCCAGCTGTCTGTCAGGCCGGAGTCGAGCGCGATGCCGCCCACCAGGCTGCGCACAGACTTCACCGAGGCTTCCGAGCAGAATCGTTCCAATCCGGCGACGAGCTTGGGCATGACGCCCGGATCCAGGAACGATGCCGTGCCCACCTGCACCGCGCTGGCACCCGCCAGCAGGAACTCCACCACGTCGTCAGCGCTGCAGATGCCACCACACCCTATGACGGGAATATCGACGCTGCGATAGCATTGGTAAACCATGCGCAGGGCGATGGGCTTGATGGCGGGCCCCGATAGCCCGCCCATGACATTGCCCAGCCTCGGCTTGCGCGTATGCACGTCGATGGACATGCCCAACACCGTGTTGCCCATGACCAACGCGTCGGCGCCCCCCGCCTCGGCGGCACGCGCGATGTCGGCGACGTGCGAGGTGTTGGGCGTGAGTTTTGCCCACAGGGGCAATGCCGTGCTTGCGCGGATGGCGCGCAGAGCCTTCAGCGTGGCGTCCGGATCCATGGCGAACGCCAGCCCGTCGGCCTCGAGGTTCGGGCAGGAGATGTTGGCCTCGATGGCGGCCACGCCCGGCACGGAAACCCGGGCCGCGGCGTGAGCGAATTCGTCCACTGTATCGGCCGATATCGACACCACCACGGGTGTGTCGAACCTCAGGTACGGAGGCAATACGTGGTTCAGATAGTAGTCGAGACCCTTGCTCGGGATACCAATGGAATTGAGCATGCCCGATGCGGTTTCCGCCACGCGCGGCGTCGGGTTGCCCGGCCGGCTCTTTGGCGACACACTCTTGACCACCAGGGCGCCCAGCGTGTTGAAGTCCAATGCCTCGCTGTACTCGATGGCGAAGCAGCCCGAAGCCGGCATCACCGGGTTGCGCAATCGGATGCCGCCGACGTCTACGCCCATGTCAACCATAGCGGACCTCACCCACCACATCGTGAATGGGGAACACCGGGCCTTCGCGGCACACCCTCAGGAACTGCTTTTCCCCATCGACCTCGAACAGCCGCACGCACGACAGGCAGACCCCCATGCCGCAGGCCATGTGCTGTTCCATCGCCACTTCCCCCAACACGCCGGGATAATCCCTCAGGACCCGCTGAAGCAGCAACAACAATCGATGCGACCCGCAGGTGTAGACCGCATCAAAGGGTTGATGATCGAGCAGTCCGCGCACCAGGGATTCGACGTTCGCCACCTCGGACGAACCATCGCTGTCATACAAACCATGCACCTCGGCCGACACGCCGCGCAGGAACTCGTCACGCATCAGATCTTGCGGCGCACGCGCCGACATCACCGCCACCACGGCGACACCGGCTCGTGCCGCGAGGTGTACGACTGGCGCCATGGTTGCCAGACCCACACCCCGCGCCACCAGCAGAATGCGTCGAAACGCCGGCCGAAACGTGAATGTGTTGCCCAGCGGCCCCACGATATCCATGACGTCGCCTACCACCAGGTTCGCCAGCGCGCGGGTACCGGTGCCCGTCACGTTGTAGAGGAACTCGATGCCACCGGGTTCAGGCCCCGTGCCATAGACGCTCATGGGGCGCAGAAGGAATGGCTGCAAGGTGTCCGACACCGGGCACCTCAACTGATAGAACTGGCCGGCCCGGGTGGCGGCCGCCAGATCGGCGCCGGCCATCAGCTTGAGGTACTTGTAGCGATCATTCACCCAGCGGTGTTCCACCACCTCGCAGGCGTGCGAGGCGACCGCGTCGGCGTTGCGCTGGAAGCCTTCCATCACCGCATTCATTCGCCACCCCCGATCTCCGAGGAGGGCAAGACCGCGCGGCCCAAGACCACGTCGGTGGGCATCAGCCCCGCTCCGCCACCATCCATATCCATCGATCCAGCTCCGTCCACATCAGTGCACATCAATTCAGCTCCGCCCCCTTCAGCTCGGGGATCAGGAAAATGGTGGCGATCATGTCGATGACGTAGATGGCCGCCAGTAGGCCGATCGCGACGTGGAACGAATATGTCGCGGCCAATGTGCCCACCACCACCGGACCGAATCCGCCCACCGCCCGGCCAATGTTGAACAGCACGTTCTGCGCCGTGGCGCGCGCCTCGGTGGGATACGCTTCGGACATCAGCGCGCCGTAACCGCCCAGCATGCCGTTGACGAACACCCCCATCAGGGCCCCGGCCCAGAGCATGGTGTCCGGGTCGGACAGCCGGGAATAGAACAGCACCATCACGACAGCCCCGATCTGGAACAGAATGAAGCTGGGCTTGCGGCCGATGCGATCGGCGATCTGGCCAAACACCCAGATCCCGATCGCCATGCCGATGATGGTCACGGACGTCCAGAAGGCTGACTTGGTCAACCCGAACCCCTGCGACTTCGCCAGATAGCTCGGCATCCAGATCATGATGCCGTAGTAGCCGAAGTTCTGCACCGAACACAGTATGGCGATGCCCAGGCTGATGCGCGAGGTGCGCTTGTCCTTGACCAGCAGCTTGTACGAATCCAGCAGGCTGGCGCGGCGCTTTTCTGTCTTGCGCACGAAAAGTTCGGGCTCATGCAGCCGATTGCGGATGGCCCAGGCGATGAGCGCCGGGATGATGCCGACCAGGAACATGCCGCGCCAGCCCAGATGTGGCAACAACAGCGGAATCAGCAACGCGGCCAGGAGCACCCCCGCCTGCCAGCCTAGTGCGACATACGACGAGACCCGTGCGCGATGCTTCGCCGGCCAGGCCTCGGCGGCCAGGGCCATGCCGATGCCGAACTCGCCGCCCAGGCCGATGCCGGCGATGGTGCGGTAAGCCAGGAGGTCCCAATACCCTTGTGCGAACGCGCACAGCCCGGTGAACACGGCGAAGACCAGAATGGTCCAGGTCAGAACCCGCACACGGCCGAAGTGATCACTGAGCGAGCCGAAGATGATGCCCCCGCACACCGCGCCCACCAGCGTCCAGGTGACCAGGGACCCGGCCTGCCCGCGCGTGAGATGCAAGTCGGCCGAGATCGCCGTCAGCATGAAACCGAGGATGAGCAGGTCGAAGCCATCCATGGCATAGCCAATGGCGGACCCCCACAGGGCTTTCCATCCGTAGGACGTCACGGCGGTGTCATCGACTGGGTCACCGCTCCCGGAATTGAGTCGAGCTTCCAATGTGTTGCTCCCTTTGTATGGTGAAAAATGTTGAGGGTTCAGGCGAAGCGTTTGCGCCGGAGGTGCGTGCCGGATGGAACCGGGGCAGCGGCCCCGCCACCGATTGATTTCATTGCGGCCATGTGGTGCCCGGGGGTCGCCCCGACTCACTGAAAGACGGAAAAGCAAGTCCGCCATCGATGTGGAATATCTTTTTATATATTAATCTATTTTTTTAGACAAACCGCTGCAAATTCCCTGAAAACAACTAGGTAGTTTCACTAGGAAGGATGCCGTCCCACCCGCGATGCAATGCGATCAGCGGGATGCGCTGAGGTCAATGGCATCTCGACGCGGGAGTGGAAAAAGCCCGAATCACCGGGCGACGTCGACCCACTGAGCGGAAACGAGTTCCGCCAGCCGGGTGGGGGCGATGCGCACGGCGGTATGGATGCCGCCGGCGGCGGGCATGACGATGTCGTACTGTCGCAGCGACACGTCACAGTAGACAGGCAGATCCGTCGCCAGCCCGAACGGACAAACACCGCCCACTGGGTGGCCGGTCAGCGTCAGCACCGACTCCGCATCGAGCATCGTGGCCTTGCCGCCAAACGTCTGGCGCAGTTTCTTGTTGTCCATTCTGGCGTCACCGCTGAGCACCACCAGCACGGCCCGGTCCGCCACACGCAGCGACAGGGTCTTGGCGATCTGCCCGGGCGCCACCCCATGCGCGGCCGCCGCCAGCGCGACGGTGGCCGTGTTGGTGTCGAGTTCGATGATGGAAATATCGGGGGCGTGTTGTGCGAAGAACTCGCGCACGGAATTCAGGCTCATGAGCAAGACTGTCGGTTATGGTTTGAAAAATGCGCAAGCACAGCGACGTTGAACAAGCTCGCCCGTGACAGCGCACACGATCACGGCTGCTGGGTCGACGCGACCATAGGCTTGGATTATGTTCTGAAACGACGGCCGCCGGCAAACGGATGCTTCACCCGGAACCCCAACCCAGCAACCCATTGCGACGCGCCAGGCATTCCATGCCTATTCAGCTCCCGCCCTCATGCGGGCGGTCCGGTAGAATCCAGAAAACAGCCCCGGAGAACCCCGTGAACCTGTATACCTATTTCCGTTCGTCCGCCTCGTTTCGCGTGCGCATCGCCCTCAACATGAAGGGGCTACCCTACACCTCGACCCCTGTGCACATGCTGCGTCATGGCGGCGAACAGCACCTGCCGGCCTACCGGGCCGTGAACCCGCTGGGGCTGGTGCCCTCGTTGGCGCTGGACGACGGCCAAGTGCTGACCCAATCCCTGGCCATCTGCGAATATCTGGAAGAAACCCATCCCGACCCGGCGCTGCTGCCCGCCACGGCGCTCGACCGAGCCTGGGTGAGATCCCTCTGCGCCGACATCGCGTGCGACATCCACCCGCTCGACAACCTGCGCGTGCTGCGTTACCTCAAGCACGAACTCAACTGTGACGACGCCCAGCGCGATGCGTGGTACGGACACTGGATCCGCACCGGGTTCGAGCCGCTGGAAAGCGTGCTGCGCGGCCGCGCGGGCCGGCACTGCCTGGGGAATGATTTCACGTTGGCCGACGCATTCCTGGTGCCCCAGGTTTGGAATGCGCGACGCTTCAAGTGCGCCATGGACGACTTTCCCACGATCAGCCGCCTGTACGAAAACGCCATGGCGCTGGACGCCGTGCAGCGGGCGGAACCGTCGCAACAACCCGACGCCGAGTAAAACACACGACCACGCCCAATGGCTGCGGGCACAAGGCCGTGATGATTACCCACCCTCCTCGCATCCACGATGTCGTGGTGGCCCTGAACGACGCCATCTGAGTGATCGAGGATGGGCGAGGGCCGGGCTGCCGCGGCTGACGCCGAAAAAAATCTGGCACCGAGCCGCGGATGCATGCGACTCGATGACCGATTCAGCCCTCTAGAACTTCCCCAGAAAATCCCGCTTGCCGACCACTACGCCGTTGTGGCGCAGGATGGCGTAAGCCGTCGTGATGTGAAAGAAGAACTGTGGCATCCCGTAGGTCAACAGGTAAGACTGAGCGGTATAG
>DASTNK010000184.1:0-3808 GCA_035720945.1 Burkholderiaceae bacterium | reverse complement strand
CTTGATGCGCCATTGCATGGACTGGGCGCTATTGACCGATTCGGCATCGGGCGGGCCGAACATCATGAGGGCCGGCCACCACCAGCGGTTCAGCGCATCCTGCGCCATGTCTTTCTGTGCGGCGGTGCCATGCCGGCACATCTGGATGAGCAGGTCGTACCCCTGGCGCTGATGGAACGATTCTTCCTTGCAGACGCGCACCATGGCGCGGGCATACGGGCCGTACGAGCAACGGCACAACGGGATCTGGTTGATGATGGCCGAACCGTCGACCAGCCAGCCGATCATGCCGATATCGGCCCAGGTGAGCGTGGGGTAATTGAAAATGGTCGAATACTTGGCCTTGCCGGTCAGCAGATCGTCGACCAGGTCATCGCGCGACACCCCCAGGGTTTCGGCGGCGCTGTACAGATACAGGCCATGGCCGGCCTCGTCCTGCACCTTGGCCAGAAGAATGGCCTTGCGCTTGAGGGACGGCGCCCGTGTGATCCAGTTGCCTTCCGGCAGCATGCCGACGATCTCGGAATGGGCATGCTGCGATATCTGGCGCACCAGTGTCTTGCGATAGGCGGAGGGCATCCAGTCTTTGGGCTCGATGCGAATGCCGTCATCCACGCGTTGCTGGAATGCCTTTTCCGGCCCGGACAGCGTGGCGGCATCACGCACCTTGGCAACCCCGGTATCGACTAGCTGGGCATACATGATGGTCTCCTGGCTCACACGGCGCATAAGGCGATTGCTTTATTATTTAATACAAAAATATCTAAGTCAATCAAAAATCGGTATCATATCGATCAGATACCCGAACGGAATGCACCGGGGCGGGCATATCTGATCCATTCACCCATCTCCCGGCATTCATGACCGCGCATGGACACTCTCTCCCGCACGCCGAACTCTCTGGTTTCCGCTCTGCTTGAACAGCATCCACCCCGGGCGAAGTCCTTGTGCGTGACGCTTCTGGGCGATGCCATCGGCCCGCACGGCGGGCAAGTGTGGCTCAGCGATCTGATCGAACTGGTCACCCCATTGGGTATCAATGAACGCCTGTTGCGCACTAGCGTGTTCCGCCTGGTGGCCCAGGGCTGGCTGCGGTCCGAGCGCCACGGGCGCCGCAGTCTGTATCGTCTCAGTCCGCAGGGCGAGGCGCTCACCCGCGAAGCGTCCGCCCGCATCTACGAGGGGGCCGCCACGGACTGGGAGGGTGACTGGACGTTGGTGATCGTGCCGCGCTTCGGCAATGGCAGCCTGGATCAACGTGGCCAATTGCGCCGCGAACTGATCTGGGCCGGGTTCGGCGCCATCGCGCCGGGCGTGTTTACCTTGCCGCGCCGCCAGACGGAACGCGCGCGCAAAGTGCTGGGCAACCTGAAGGCCACCGACAAGGCCCTGGTGCTTTCGGCCCACGACCTGGACGATGGTCACGGCCTGGCTTTGCAGGCTTTGATCACCCAATGCTGGAACCTGGAGGAAATCGCCCGGCAATACCGGGCGTTTTCAGAAGCCTTCTCGCCCTTGCTGGCACAGGGCGACTGGGGCGCGGCACCGGAGCAGGCGTTCGCGGCGCGCGCCCTGGCACTGCACGAATGGCGCCGAATCGTTCTGCAGGACCCGCAACTGCCGCACCAGATGCTGCCCGTCGATTGGCCCGGCCATGCGGCAAGGGCGTTGTGCGGCAACCTGTATTGGCGCGTCTTCGATCCCGCCGAGCTGTTCCTGGAACCCATCCTTCGTCGCAACCCCGAACAATTCGAGGCACTGCCTCGGCACGTGCGTCAGCGCTTTCGCGCCAACGTGGTGGCCGGCACGCCAGACGGCGAGCCGGTAAGCGATGGCGATACCGACGCGCTATAACTTGATGAAGTGTTCGCGATAATGCTTGAGTTCGTCGATGGATTCATAGATGTCGGCCAGCGCCTCGTGGCGACTTCTCTTGACGAAACTCTTGTAGACTTCAGGCTTCCAACGCAGCGCCAGTTCCTTCAACGTGCTGACGTCGAGATTGCGGTAATGGAAGAATGCTTCCAGCCTGGGCATGTATTTCACCATGAAGCGGCGATCCTGGCTGATGGTGTTGCCGCACAGGGGCGATTTCCCTGCTGGCAGATGTTGCCCCAGAAAGGCCAGCAACTGGTCTTCGGCCTGGGTTTCAGTCAGCGTGGATGCCTTGACCTTGTCGATCAGACCACTCTTGCCATGCGTGGACTTGTTCCATTTGTCCATGCCATCGAGCAGTTCGTCGCTCTGGTGCACGACCAGCACCGGCCCTTCTGCCACCAGGGTCAGGTCGGGTTCCGTCACGACCACGGCCACTTCGATGATGCGTTCCTTTTCCGGGTCCAGGCCAGTCATTTCCATGTCCAGCCAGACCAAGCGTTGATCATTAACCGCCATATAATCCGTCCTTAAAAGAAGGATTTTCGCACAACCCATGTTCACACTGCTGTTCATCGTCTTTCTGTTCGCCGGATTCATCGTGCGCCTGTGGCTCGCCACACGCCAGGTTCGCCACGTTCGCGGGCACCGCGACGCGGTGCCACCGGAATTCGCCGACCGCATCAGCCTGCACAGCCACCAACGCGCGGCCGACTACACACTCGCCCGGATTCGCGTGAATCTGGTCGAACAGTGCGTGGACACTCTGGTGCTCGTCGCCCTCACGCTGCTCGGCGGGTTGCAGTTCCTGGACAAACACCTGGGTTTGTTGATCGGAAGCGAAATGCCGCGCCAACTGGCGCTGATCGCATCGGTGCTGGTGGCGCTGGGCGTCATCGAGCTGCCGTTCTCCGCCTGGCGCAAGTTCCGCCTCGAGGCGCGGTTCGGATTCAACCGCGTCACGCCACGCCTGTTCGTCGCGGACACGCTCAAGGGCCTGGCCCTGGGCATCGTGCTTGGCCTGCCACTTGTGGCCGCCGTTCTGTGGGTCATGGCCAACGCCGGCACAGCCTGGACGTGGTGGGCATGGGCGGTCTGGGTGGCCTTCAACATCCTGATCCTATGGGCCTTCCCCACCCTCATCGCCCCTTTGTTCAACAAGTTCACACCACTCGACGATCCGGCCCTCGCGGATCGCATCCGGGCACTCATGACCCGCTGCGGTTTCTCATTGGGCGGGCTTTTCGTCATGGACGGATCGAAGCGTTCGGCGCATGGCAATGCCTATTTCACCGGCTTCGGCAAGGCACGGCGCATCGTTTTCTTCGACACGCTGCTCAATCGCCTGGACGGAGACGAAATCGAGGCCGTGCTCGCGCACGAACTTGGCCACTTCAAACACCGGCACATCATCCGCCGCATGATCCTCGGCTTCATCCTGGCGCTGGTGTTCTTCCTGGTGCTGGGCTGGGCATCCCAACAGGTCTGGTTCTACACCGGTCTGGGTGTGCTGCCCCAGCTCGGACGCCCCAATGACGCCCTGGCTCTGATTCTTTTCTTCCTGGCGGTTCCCGTCTTCACGTTCTGGGTCGCGCCCCTGGGCAACTGGCTCTCGCGCCGGGACGAATTCCAGGCGGACCAATACTCCGCAAGCCAGTGTTCACCCGAGGCCCTGGCATCCGCACTGGTCAAGCTGTACGATGACAACGCGGCCACGCTGACCCCCGATCCTGTCCATTCCGCCTTCTACGACAGCCACCCTCCCGCCACCGTGCGCATCCACCACCTCAGACATGCCTAAGGCAACGCCGGACTCCCGTCCCACGTTATTGCAAGGCCTGATCACGGCCGCCCACGGGCGCCATTACATGGTCGAACTCGCCGACGGAACCCTGCGCACCTGCTTCCCCCGGGGCAAGAAGGCGGGGGCCGC
>DASTNK010000183.1:0-18798 GCA_035720945.1 Burkholderiaceae bacterium | reverse complement strand
TCTGGCACTGCACGACGATGCCGCTGGGCATGTGCGTGATGCGTACGGCGGAGTCCGTCTTGTTGATGTGCTGGCCGCCCGCGCCGCTGGCCCGGAAGGTGTCGGTGCGCACGTCGCTCGGGTTGATGTCGATCTCGATGGAGTCGTCCACTTCGGGGTAGACGAAGACGCTGGCGAAGGACGTGTGGCGGCCGTTGGCGGAATCGAACGGGCTTTTGCGCACGAGGCGGTGCACCCCGGATTCGGTGCGCAGGTAGCCGAAGGCGTAGTCGCCCTCGATCTTGATGGTGGCCGATTTGATGCCCGCCACTTCACCCTCGGATTCTTCCAGGACCTCGGCCTTGAACCCCTTGCGCTCGCAGTAATGCAGGTACTGGCGCAACAGCATCGAGGCCCAGTCCTGGGCTTCCGTGCCGCCGGCGCCGGACTGGATGTCGAGGAAGCAGTTCAGCGGATCGGCCGGATTCGAGAACATGCGGCGGAACTCCAGCGCCTCGATCTGCCCGCCCATGGCGTCGCAGTCGGCTTCGATGGCGTGCAGCGTGGCGTCGTCCTCGTCGGCGCTGGCCAGCTCGAACAGCTCGGCGGCGTCAGCCAGCCCCTTTCCCAGCGCGGACAGGGTCAGGACGATGTGTTCGAGGCTCTTCTTTTCGCGCCCCAGTTCCTGGGCGTGCTTGGGGTCGTTCCAGACGTCAGGGGATTCGAGTTCGGCATTGACGACGGCCAGGCGTTCGGACTTGGCATCGTAGTCAAAGATACCCCCGTAGGTCGGACTCGCGTTGTGCGTAGTCGGCCAAGCGGGCGGCGAGTTGATTTTGACGTTCGGCTTCCATGATGTGTCCGGTAATGAGGGGGTGGATGGTGGATTCGGGCAGAGTTGTCGCGATGATTCCGGGTCGTTCCGCATCAGGCGACGTCAAGGGCGTGGCCCACGAATGCGGTGTTTCGGGAATAACGCTGTGGGCCTCGTGCTCGTTGATCATCGGATTTTAACCCGATGCGTCCACGGGGGGGCTTGGGGAGGGTCGCGAAGGGGCATTTCCCCGGGGCTCAGGCAGGGCGTCGCCACAATCCCCATGTTCCGCCTGTGCTATCGTTGGATGCTTGCTTCCGGCAGGCCCGCTTTTGTGGCTTCGGACCGGGCGTGTGGCGCCTTTCGAATATGCCGTCTCCATGAATCCCACCCAGAATCCGAGCCGCATGCTGGCCTATGGCTGCCTGGCGCTCTGCATGTCGCTGGTGGGGGCCTACGTGGCGCTCAGCAAACCGCTGGCGCTGGCGATCCCGGTGTTCCTGCTGGCGTGGATGCGTTTCGGCATAGGCGGCATCGCCATGCTGCGGTGGTGGCGCAAACCCCGGGCCGAGCCACCCCTGTCGCCGCGCATCCGGCTCCTGGTGTTCCTGGAGTCGTTCCTGGGGAATTTCCTGTTCACCATCTTCATGATGTACGGCGTCATGATGACCGGTGCGGTGTCGGCGGGCGTCATCATGTCGGTTATCCCCGCAGTGGTGGCGGTGCTGGGGCGCGTATTCCTGGGGGAACGGATCGGCCGCCGTGTGCTGGCGGCCATCGCCTGCGGTGTTGTCGGCATTGGCCTGCTGGCGTTGACCCGGCATCCCGGCGATGCGGGCACGGTCTCCGGCCATGTCTGGCTGGGTGATCTGTTTGTCTTCTGTTCCGTGCTGTGCGAGGGGTTCTACGCCGTCATCGGCAAGCAACTCACCAGCGTGCTCAGCCCGAAGCGCATCAGCGCCATCATCAACGCCTGGGGGTTCGCGCTGATGACTCCGCTGGGGTTTTACACCGCGTTGCATTTCGACTTCACCACCGTGCGGCCATCCATTTGGTTGCTGCTGCTTTTTTACAGCCTGGCTGCCAGCGTATGGACGGTGTGGCTCTGGATGACGGGTCTGAAGACCATTCCGGCGTCTCGTGCCGGGGTGTTCACCGTCTTGCTGCCCGTCAGCGCGGCGATCGTTGGGGTCCTGGCGCTGGGTGAGCCTTTTTCCGGCATGCATGCGCTGTCGTTCGCCATCGCCCTCGCGGGGCTGGTGCTGGCTACCTTGCCCGCAAGGGGCGCCGCAAGCCGGCCCCGGGGCGACACGCGCTTCCCGATGGTGTCGGCGAGCGCGGGCGCCCGCTCGGTTGCTCATCGGAATGAGTAATCGAGCACGTCTTGTAACGTTGTTGTTTCAGTTCCATTCAGGCCGTGCGCGTCGTCAGCCCCACAGCATAAAATAGGCGACCTCAACGCGTGAAAGCACGAAAATGAATCTGATGCTGCTTGCCCGACGGGCGCCGCGCTCCGGGCAATGGGCCGGCCGCTGGCGGGTGGGTCTTGTCTTGCTTGGCATGTTGGTGACTCTCGCCATGCCGGCGCTGGCACGCGGCGCCGGCGGCACGACGACGCTGGAAGTCCCGAAGAGTGTCGAGGTGGCGCTGGACCACGCCCGGGTCGAGATGGATCATGTTCAGAACAGCCTCAAGGGCTCGCTGGACGATGATCAGCTAGTGCAACTGCGTCTCGATGTCCAGAAGGCGCAGGGGCAGGCCGAGAAGGCCGTCACGCAGCTCGATCCCGAACTGACCAGCGCCAAGGCCCGATTGGCCGAACTGGGGCCGCCGCCGATCGGGGCGCCCGAGGCGCCGGACGTCGCGGCGCAGCGCACCCAGCTCAGCCGTTCCAGTACCAAGCTCGACTCGCAAATCAAGCTGGCGCGGCTGATCACCGTTGAGGCCGGCCAGGCTGTCGAACAAATCCAGACCCTGCGTCGCTCGCAGTTCCAGGCGCGCCTGGGAGAGCGCACGGATTCCGTTCTGGGGCGCCGTTTCTGGGAAGGGCTGCAATCGGAATGGCCGCGCGATCTACGTCGTGTGGCGCCTTTGTCCGATGAGGCAGTGGGGTTGTACCAGGCGGTGCCGCGGCTGTTGCTGGCCGGGTTGTCCCTGGCCATTCTGGCTGTGCTGGGTTTGCGTGTGCTGACGGGGCGCCTGCTCATGCGGCTCACCACCACGCGGGTGCCTTCGGGGCGGTTGCGACGTTCGCTGTTCGCCGTGGCGCAGGTGTTATTGGCAGTCGTGGTGCCGGGTATCATCGCGTGGCTGTTGTGCGTCGGCTTGAGCTCGCCCGGGGATTTGTCCACCACCATGAACGCTCTGTTGGGCAGAGTGGTGGGGCTGGTGTGCTTTGGTGGCGCCGTGGCGGGTCTGGGGCGCGCTCTGCTGGCGCCTGATCGCCCCACATGGCGGTTACCCGCCATCGGAGACCTCGTGGCGCGGGGTTTGCGCTGGCATCCCGTGGTCCTGGCAGTGATCATCGTAGTGGGCTGGCTGGCGCAGCACCTGGCCTCGGATGTCAATGCGGGCCTGAGCGTCATCGTCGCCATCGACTGCGCGGATGGCTTGCTGGTAAGCCTGGTTCTGGCGCACGGCATGGCGCGTGCGGGCCGCTTGCGTCGTCTGGCCCGGAAACAGGCTGAAAGGGATTCGGTGTCTGTCAACCCGCTGTGGCTGACCGCGCTGGGTGGCCTGGCCTGGCTGGCGATCATCGTCAGCGTGGTCTGCATTCTGTTGGGGTACGTTGCATTCGGCAGTTTCCTGGTGCGGCAGGTAATCTGGGTCGCCACGGTGTTGAGCGCCACGTATTTGCTGACTGTGCTCATCGATGACGGCTGCGGCAGCTTGTTGGCTGTCATCCGGCGGGCGGCGAACGAAGCGGGTGGCCCACGCCCCTTGTTGAGCGCGCATAGCCAGTTCCTGGTGATGATTTCCGGCTTGAGCAGGGTGGCCATCATCCTGTTCGCGGTGACACTTTTGTTGATCCCCTTCGGTGAAGGGCCATCCGAATGGATGAACCGATTCGATCAACTGTACACCGGCATTTCCATCGGTGAGGCGCAAATCCGTCCGTCATCGGTGCTGCTGGCCGTGTTGGTGCTGATCCTTGGCTTTGGCGGCGTGAGGGTTCTCCAGCGTTGGCTGCTGGAAAATTACCTGCCCACCACGAGTCTGGATCTTGGCATGCGGACTTCGGCGTCCACGCTGTTCGGGTACGCCGGTTATGTGCTCATCGTGGCGCTCTCCTTGTCGGCGGCCGGTATCGGGCTCGAGCGGGTGGCCTGGATCGCCAGCGCCCTGTCGGTCGGCATCGGCTTCGGGCTGCAGGCGGTGGTGCAGAATTTCGTATCCGGGCTGATTCTCCTTGCTGAGCGGCCGGTCAAGGTGGGCGACTGGGTGTCCCTGAGCAACGTCGAGGGCGATATCCGCCGCATCAACGTGCGCGCCACCGAGATCCAGATGTGGGACCGTTCCACGGTGATCGTGCCGAATTCCGAGTTCATCACCAAGATCGTGCGCAACGTGACGCACGCCAATCCGCTGGGCCGGGTGCAGATCCGGCTGCCCATACCGGTCACCACCGATGCCGAGCAGGCGCGCAGCCTGATGCTTGACGCCCTGGCGAGCCATGAGGGAGTGCTGGATGAACCGGCACCCAGTGTGCTGCTCGAGGGCGTGGATGCAAGCGGTCTGTTGTTCGTCGTCACGGGCTATGTGGGTTCGCCCCGCGTGGCTTCCGGCATCCGCAGCGATTTGTTGTTCGATGTGCTCAGGCGTCTGCGGGAGGCCGGGATGGCGTTGGCGACCCCGACCACGCTGCTGCTTGCCGAGCCTCCAGGATCAGCGCTGCCGCGGATCGCGGCGGTGGCGCCCCCGGCTCGCTGACTGAAATCGCATCGCGCGGGCATGCTTGCCGGCCCTGTCATGAAACACCGCGCGCGTACTCGATGACCAATTGGGCGCTGACGATGCCGTTCCATTCATTGCGGTCCAGCCGGTAGGCGACGTCCACCTGATCGGGCAGCATCTCGGCGTGCCCGAACCAGATGGCGTCGAAATGCTGGTGGCCACGTTCCAATGTGAGTTTCAGGTGCTTGTCCTTCAGCAGGCGCTGCCGGCCAACGCGGAATGTGTCACGGAATATGGGGGCGGGGAAGCCGGCCCCCCACACTTGGCGTTGCAGCAGTTCCGCGACTTCGGCGTTGGCGTAGCCGGATTCCAGCGACCCATCGGTTTCGACGACCGGATCGAACGAGGCGCGTCCGCTCAGATCCCGCACGGCTCGATCGAACCCGCCTACGAAATCGCTGTAGGCTTCTTCCCTGAGCGTCAGGCCGGCCGCCATGGCATGGCCGCCGAATTTCAGGATGGCGCCGGGCAGGCGCTTCGAGACCAAGTCCAGCGCGTCCCGTAGGTGGATGTCGGGGATGGAGCGGCCCGAGCCGCGCAACTCGCCCTCGCCGCTGCGGGCGAACGCCAGGGTGGGGCGCCAGTAGGTTTCCTTGAGCCGGGAGGCAACCAGGCCGACCACCCCCTGATGCCAGTCCGGATGGTAGACGCAGACCGATGCGCCGACCTCGGGCTGCGTGCCTTCCATGGCTGCGAGTGCTTCTTCGCGCATCGTCGACTCGATGGCGCGCCGCTCTTGATTCATGGTGTCCAGTTCGCGCGCCAGCTTCAGCGCCAGACCCTCGTCATCGGTCGTCAGGCAGTTGATGCCCAGGCTCATGTCCGACAGGCGGCCAGCGGCGTTGATGCGCGGCCCCAGGGCAAAACCCAGATCGAACGCAGTGGCCTGGCGGGGTTCGCGCCCCGCCACGGCGAACAGCGCGCGCACGCCTGGCTGCATATGGCCGTTGCGCATTTTGCCGAGGCCCTGGGTGACCAGGAGCCGGTTGTTGGCGTCCAGACGGACCACGTCGGCGACGGTGCCCAGCGCGACCAGGTCGGCCAGACGATCCAGGCGCGGCCCACCGTCCGGTGCGTACACGCCACGCCGCCGAAGCTCTGCGCGCAAGGCGAGCATCAGGTAGAAAATGACGCCCACTCCCGCCAGGTTCTTCGATGTGAAGCCGCAACCGGGTTGATTTGGGTTGACGATCGCCAGGGCGCGGGGAAGGTGCTCGCCAGGCAGGTGATGGTCGGTGACGATCACGTCCATGCCGGCCTGGCGCGCCGCGTCGACACCGTCGACGCTGGCGATGCCGTTGTCAACGGTGATGAGGATGTCGGGTCGCCCGGCCGGGTGCCGCACCGCCAGCGCCACCACGGCGGGCGAGAGCCCGTATCCGGTTTCGAAGCGGTTGGGGACCAGGAAATCGACCATGGCGCCCATGCCGCGCAAGCCACGCAGGCCCACCGCGCAAGCCGTGGCGCCGTCACAGTCGTAGTCGGCCACGATCAACAGGCGTTTTCCCGTGGCGATGGCATCGGCCAGCAGACTGGCGGCCTGGGCGCAATGCGTGAGGCTGCCGGGTGGGATCAGGTCGGGCCAGCTCAGGCGTGTCTCCGTGGCGTCGGCGATGCCACGGGCCGCCCACAACCGTGCCAGGAGCGGGTGTATGCCCGCGGATTCCAGCGCCCGCGCGGCGCCGTCGTGCGCCGGTCGGTCTGTCAGTGTCGGGGTGACCACCAGTTTCTCCATGTGTCGCGGCCGCCCGGCAGCCAGTTTCGTAGTTTGCCCAATGCGCTCGATCGCAGCTCGACATAGCGATCGCGTCCCGTCAGGACCAGGTCGGGCGTCGTTCGCTGGTTCGCCAGGGGGGCGAAGACGCGGGCTTCCAGGTCGCCCAGCGCCGCCAGCCAGTTGCTCCAGTCGTGTCGGGTATGTGCTTCCAACAAGTCCGGATAGGTTCGCGATTCGATCGCGGGCCTGCCGGAATGGAACTGTTTGGCGCTTGCGCCGCCAAAGACCCATAGGCTGTTGATCTCGGGTAGGCCGAGCCGGGTTCGTTCCTGGTTGACCGGGTGATCGAACCAGAGCATTTGCAATTCATTGACCAGGCGGCGCCAGGGCCGGGTGGCCGCGTCTTGTGGCCACCAGTCGTTGACCGACGTCAGGCTGACGAGCGTGGGGCTGGCGGCGATGGGCAGGCTGGCCGCATCGCCGGGCAGCACGCGCCAATGTTCGACGCCCAGCCGCCGCATGTCGAAGCCGGAACCCGGCAGCAGGGTCTGCGCGGCGTCGAACAAGGCTACACTCTGCTCTGGCTCGATGGCCAGGTCGCGCGCGGGCAGCAATGCCGCGCCATCGCGCGAGGGCGCGATGTGCACGAGTTCGGCCAGCCATATGGGCTCGTCGTCGGGCGGGGCGCCGTCATTGGCCAGCATCGGACCCAGACCGGCGCAAAGCGGTTGGTCGTTGCGTGGGGTGAACCCCCGCGTGTGAAGCAACCACTGTTCGTAGGGGGTGCAGCGTACCCCAGCCGGATCGGTTGAAAAGATCCGGGCCTGGCTTTGGCCCAACCAGCACGCCAAGGTGGGGGCGGCTTTGGGCAGGTGCGCGGCGAGTTCGCGCGCCTCGCCGGGGTCGGGCAGTGCGCCAGGGAGTACGATTTGCATTTTTCCATTGTAGTGTCAACGAAAGACGGTGGCTGATCGACCATGCTGTATGAACTGTGGATAGGGGCGCGGTATGCCGGACTGGCGCGTCGGCGGAAGAAAAAGGGCAGCCGGGGCGATCGCTTCGTGTCGTTCATCGCCGCGAGCTCGATGGCCGGCATCGCCCTGGGTGTGGCCGCGCTCATCATCGTGCTGTCGGTGATGAATGGTTTCCAGGTGCAGGTCCGGGACCGCATGCTGTCGGTGCTGCCGCACATTGAAATGTACGTGCCCGGCGTGGCGCCGCAACAGGTGCTGACACACTGGCAAGCGCTGGCGGCCGATGCCCGCAAGGACAGCGAGGTGCGTGGCGAGGCGCCATTCGTCGCCGCCCAGGCCATGGTCGTGCGCGGGCAGTCGCTGCAGGGTGCGCAGATCCGGGGCATCGACCCGGCGCTTGAGACGTCCGTTTCCGACGTGGGCAAACAAATGGTGTCGGGCAGCATCGATTCCCTCAAGCCGGGCAGTTATTCCATCATCCTGGGCAACCAGCTGGCGGCGTCGTTGGGTGTGCGCAAGGGTGACACTGTGCTGGTGCTGGCGCCGCAGGGTTCGATCTCACCCGCCGGCTTCGCGCCGCGCATGCGGCAGTTCACCGTGTCGGGGATTTTCTCTTCCGGCTATTACGAATACGACGCCTCGCTGGCCTTCGCGAACTATGAGGACATCGGTCGCGTGTTCCGCGACAGCGGCGTGAGCGGCGTGCGGCTGCGCATCGCCGACATGCAGAAGGCGCCGGAAGTCGCCCGCCAACTGCGGCGGTATGTGCCGGATTTCGTCGAGATCCGCGACTGGACCCAAAGCAACCGGACCTGGTTTGCCGCGGTGCGCACAGAGAAACGCATGATGTTCCTGATCCTGGCATTGATCGTGGCGGTGGCGGCGTTCAACCTGCTGTCTTCGCTGGTGATGGCCGTGAAGGACAAGCGCTCCGACATCGCCATTCTGCGCACACTGGGCGCCGGCCCGAAGGAAATCGCCCGCATATTCCTCGTGCAGGGCGCGATCATTGGGGTGATGGGGACGGCGCTGGGGGTGTTTTTCGGCGCGCTGATCGCCTACAACATCGAAACCATCGTGCCGTTCTTCGAACATCTGTTCGGCGTGCATTTCATCTCCCAGCAAATCTACTTCATCAGTGAGCTGCCCTCCAGCCCCGAGGTGTCCGACATCGTGACCATCGCGATCACATCCTTGATCCTTTCTCTCCTGGCCACGCTGTATCCCAGCTGGCGCGCATCGAAACTTCAGCCCGCACAGGTGCTGCGCCATGACTGAATCCACGAACGTTCTGCAGGCACGCAGCCTGCACAAGGTCTATGACGAAGGCGGCGAACGCATCGAGGTGCTGCGCGATGTCAGCCTGCATGTCGCACGTGGCGAGATGGTGGCCATTGTCGGTGCGTCCGGTTCGGGCAAGAGCACCTTGCTGCACGTGCTGGGGCTGCTGGATAAACCCACGTCCGGGTCGGTTCTGGTCGAGGGTTCGGCGGTCGATGGCCTGTCGGAAGCGCGCCGCAGCCAGTTGCGCAACCGCGCGCTGGGGTTTGTCTATCAGTTCCATCATTTGCTGCCTGAGTTTTCGTCATTGGACAACGTCGCCATGCCGTTGATCGTGCGGCGCGACAAACGCGAGGCGGCGCGCCGCGAAGCCGAACAGGTGCTGGAACAGGTCGGCCTGGCGCATCGCATGCAGCACTACCCCGGTCAGCTGTCCGGCGGCGAGCGTCAACGCGTGGCGCTGGCGCGCGCCCTGGTGACCAAGCCGGCTTGTGTGCTGGCCGATGAACCCACCGGCAACCTCGACCGCTACACGGCCGAAGACATGTTCGATTTGCTGGTGCGTGTGAATCGCGATTTCGGCACCGCCTTCGCCATCGTCACCCATGACGAGGCGCTGGCGGCGCTGGCGCATCGCCAGCTTCACATGCACAAGGGAGTGCTGTCCGATACGGCCCCGGTCAGACAGGCCGGGTGACGCCCGTGCTGATCGACACGCATTGCCACCTGGACGCGGGCGAATTCGCGTCGGATCGCGACGCGGTCATCGCGCGTGCGCAACAGACTGGTGTGGGCGTGATCGTGATCCCATCCGTCGAGCACGCCAATTTCGGCGTGGTGGCCGCGTTGGCCCAGTCATTTCCAGGCGGCGCCTATGCGTTGGGCATCCATCCCATGTACGTGCCGCGCGCGCGGGATGAAGATCTGGTTTATCTCGAAGGCTGCATACAGGCCGCGCTCACGGACCCGCGTTTCGTCGCCATTGGCGAGATCGGCCTGGATTTCTTCGTGGCGGAATTGAAGACGCCGGAGATGGCGGCGCGGCAGGAACATTTCTATCGTGTCCAGCTCGAGCTCGCGGCGCATTACGGTTTGCCTGTGCTGTTGCATGTGCGACGCTCGCAGGATGTGCTGCTGAAGCATTTGCGTCAATGCCAGACGGTCGGCGGTATCGCGCATGCGTTCAACGGCAGCTTTCAACAGGCGCATCAATTCATCGAGCGCGGCTTCGCGCTGGGGTTTGGCGGGGCGATGACATTTCCGCGCGCACGGCAAATACGGCGGCTCGCCGAGCAATTGCCGCTGGAGGCCCTGGTGCTGGAAACCGATGCGCCGGATCTGGCGCCGGCGTGGCTGGGCGCGGGCTCGTCATCCGCGCGGGTGCGCAACGAGCCGGCCGAACTGGCCGGCATAAGCCGGGAACTGGCAAGATTGCGCGGTGTCGACGGCGCGTTTCTGGCCGATATGACCGCGCGCAATGCGCGGCGGGCGCTGCCCCGGCTGAAAGATGCGCCTGGTGCGCGACCAAGCTGATTTTGAATGTCTGAATCCAGGCCCCTCTAACGATCAGGCTGCCTTGCCGCATGCCTCTGTGGCTTCGGACTGTCTGTCGCGTTCGTATTAATCGACGGGACATTTTGATCAAACCTCGCCGCCCAGGCGCGGCTCCCATCCCTAACATGGATCATTTGGGGATGATCGCACGTGAGGGGACGTTTCTGCCTGTTGACAGCCGTGGCGGCTTCGGGAGCCGTGCACAGCCTGTCCGTGCTTCCGGGGCGGGTGTCCCTGGTGTGGACGGGCATTGCCCTGGTCATTGTGTCGTGCGTCGCAATGGCCGCCCGGTGCTTGTGCCGCCACGGTTGGTCGGTTCCGATCCGGCTGTCCGGCGGAGCCGCGTCACGTTGCCGGGTGGCGACGACCATCATGCTCGTGCTTTGGGTGGCATATATCGCGTTCGCCTCGACTGTCTGGCGCGCCCAGGCCCTTCTGGACGACCGCCTGGCGCCTGATAATGAAAACAAGGTGTCGCGTGTCGTGCTGCGCATCGCCACGCTGCCCAGACTTTCCCCGGACCGCCGACAGTTCGAGGCCGAGGTCCTGTCTTCCAGGCCCATGGGTGTGCCTTCGCGCATTCTGGTGTCGTGGTCGTTGGGAAAATGGGGCGGGCCTTATGGCAGCGGCGACAGCCGGCCGGCCGACTTTCCCGATCTCATACCTGGCCAGATCTGGCGCATGGCGCTCACGCTGAAGGTTCCACACGGTGAGCGCAATCCCCATGGTTTCGACTACGAGGGTCATCTGTTCGCGCGTGGGATCCGTGCGACGGGCAGCGTGCGCGGGACGCCGCGATATCTGCGTGACGAGCCATGGGCGAGCCTGCCGGTAGTGGCCGAGCGCGCCCGCCATGTGGTGCGTAAGGCGATGCGGCCGTATCTGGAGGGCCGTCGCTATGGTGCCGTGCAGCTCGCCCTGGCGATTGGTGACCAGGATAGTGTGCCGAGCGGCGACTGGACAATCTTTAACGTCACCGGCATTACGCACCTGGTTTCCATCAGCGGATCTCATATCACCATGATCGCCGCGCTGGGCGGCGTCCTTGCGTTGCGTCTTTGGCCATTGACGCGTTTGGGTGGACGCGCGCTGGCCGAGCGTGTGCCCGCGCAGGTGGCGGGCGCGATGGCGGCGTTGCTGGTGGCGTGGGTGTATTGCCTGCTGGCCGGTTGGGGTGTGCCGGCCCGGCGCACCTTCGTCATGCTGGCGGTGCTGGCTTGCGCCCGCGCCGCGAGAATCCCGCTTGGTGTGTCGCGCGCGCTGTGTCTGGTCCTGTTCGTCGTGGTCGCTCTCGACCCCTGGGCGGTGCTGGCCAGTGGCTTTTGGCTGTCCTTCGGCGCGGTGGGCATATTGTTGGCAAGTGGCGGCTGGAGCGGACATCCGATGACCCGCTCGACGCCTTCACGCTGGGATCGTTTCCGCCAATCCGTTGGGTTGGCGACGCGCTTGCAACTGGCGATCACGGCCGGGCTGACACCGATTCTGGCCGGTGTCTTTCATCAGGTGTCGGTGATCTCGCCGCTGGTCAACGCGTATGCCATTCCCGCCGTCGAATTGCTTGTCACGCCGCTGTCCCTGCTGACCGCCGCAGCCGCGCTGGTGCCGGGTTTGGATTGGCTGGCCGGAGCGTTCGCGTGGCTGGGTCATGGCGTGCTTGCAAGCGTCATGGCGCCGACGGTGTGGCTGGCCGGGAGCCCGGTCGCCACGTTTGACGCCGCCGCACCCCCGTTGTGGGTGTTGGTGTCCGCTTCGGCGGGGCTGGTGATCGCCATCCTGTCGTGGGGCTTCCGCGACGGGCGTATCGCCTGGCTGCTACTGATCCCCGCCGTATGGTGGCGTGCGGATCGGCCCGGCCAGGGGGAGTGGCGTCTGGCCGCGCTGGATGTCGGTCAAGCCGGCGCGGTCGTCGTTCAGACGGCCCGTCACGCGCTGGTGTTCGATACCGGTCTGCGCACCGGACCCGATTCGGACTCGGGCGCCCGCACGATTCTGCCGTATTTGCGGGCCACCGGCGTGCGCCGCATCGATGCGTTGGTGGTGTCCCATGCCGACATCGATCATGCGGGTGGTGCGCGCAGCCTGCTTTCGGCGCTGCCGGTGATGCAATCGTACAGTTCGTTCGATCTGGCAGCGTATCTGCGTCGTGAGGCCCGTCTGCTCGGACGGCCGGACGATCTCCCGCCGCTGCCCGGCGCCATGTCGGCGTGTGTCGCGGGTGGTGCCTGGGAAATCGACGGTGTCCATTTCCAGTTCGTCTGGCCACCGAAAGGCGGTCATGCCGCGCATGACCGCAAGCGCGTCAAGCGCAACGATAGGGCCTGTGTGCTGATGGTGCGGGGCGCGCATCACTCGATGCTGCTCACCAGCGATGTGGGCCTTGCACAGGAATCGGCGTTGTTGCATGCCGGTGTGCAGGGGGTTGACGTGGTAATGGCCGCGCACCATGGGTCGCGCCACTCGTCCGGCGAGCCGTTTGTGCGGGCCATGCGGGCGCGGCACGTGATCGCTCAGGCCGGCAAATGGAATCGATACGGGCATCCCGATCAGGGAGTGGAGGCGCGCTGGAAATCGAGCGGTGCGACGTTCTGGCGCACGGATCGACAAGGGGCCGTCTTAGTGCGTTCGGAGTCCACGGGCCTGCGCGTGGAAACCACCCGGTCGACGCAGGCGAGATACTGGCAGGATAAGTGGTGAACGAGGGTGTTGCCGTGTCGGGATGAGATCGGGCTGCCCGCGGCTTTCTGGCCCTGTCCCCCCGGACGAAACTGGTAACTATCTGATTTTCTGCACGAATATTGTTGCCTGGCAATATTTTTGGCTCATGATGGCCCTGGCAATAGGTGAAAATCCGGGCGAGACCGCCGGCCCGACCCATTGGGGCCAACCTTGCGGATTTGGCCCGAATCGGCGATCATGGAACAAGTATCCACAAGATCATTTCGACGACGAATCTGTCCACAAGACGCGTTCGGCATCGAGGACCAAAACAGCCATGACACAAGACATTCCGCTACGGTTGCACGTACCGGAGCCCTCCGGGCGTCCCGGTCAGCCAACTGACTTTTCCTTTCTCCAACTCGCGCCCGCCGGCGCGGCACGCCGACCTCCCGTCGACGTTTCCCCTCTCGATATTTCCGACCTGGCCTATTCCCTGGTGCGTGTGCTCGATGACGACGGCAACGCGGTCGGTCCCTGGGCACCGGACATCGACCCGGCCATGCTGCGGCATGCGATGCGCTCCATGATCAAGACACGGGTGTTCGACGCCCGCATGCTGATCGCGCAGCGCCAGAAGAAAATGTCGTTCTATATGCAAAGCCTGGGCGAGGAAGCCATCGGCACGGCGCAGATACTGGCCTTGCGCAAAGGCGACATGTGTTTCCCGTCGTATAGGCAGCAAAGCCTGCTCATTGCGCAGGACATGTCTCTGGTCAACATGATGTGCCAGTTGTTCTCCAACGACCTGGACCACCTCAAGGGGCGTCAACTGCCGGTGCTGTATTCGTACCCCGATGCGGGTTTCTTCACGTTGTCGGGCAATCTGGCCACGCAGTTCGTGCAGGCCGTGGGGTGGGCCATGGCGTCGGCCATCAAGGGCGACACCAGGATCGCATCGGCCTGGATCGGTGACGGCGCCACCGCCGAGGGCGACTTCCAGACGGCGCTCACTTTCGCCCACGTCTACCGCGCGCCGGTCATCCTGAACGTCATCAACAACCAGTGGGCCATTTCCACGTTCCAATCCATCGCCGGCGGCGAGGGCACCACGTTCGCGGCCCGCGGCCTGGGCAACAACATCGCATCGCTGCGTGTGGATGGCAACGATTTCCTCGCGGCCTACGCCGTGTCGCAATGGGCTGCCGAACGGGCGCGCAGCAACGCTGGGCCCACCCTCATCGAATGGGTCACTTATCGCGCGGGGCCGCACTCCACGTCCGACGATCCGTCCAAGTACCGTCCTGCCGACGATTGGGCGCACTTCCCGCTGGGTGACCCGATCCCCCGCCTCAAGCAGCACATGATCAAGCTGGACCTCTGGTCCGACGACCAGCATGAGGCCGCGCAAAAAGAGATCGAGGCCGAGGTCATCGCGGCGCAGAAAGTCGCCGAGGGCCACGGAACGCTGGTGGGCGGCCACATGTCGAGTGTGTCGTCCATGTTTGAAGATGTGTATAAAGACATGCCCGAGCACCTGCGTCGGCAACGTCAGCAGCTGGGGGTGTGATCATGGCGAACGATACGAATGACAACATCGTCTCGATGACGATGATCCAGGCGCTGCGCTCGGCCATGGACGTCATGCTGGGCAGCGACGAGAACGTGGTGGTGTTCGGCGAAGACGTCGGGTATTTCGGCGGGGTGTTCCGCTGCACCGAAGGGCTGCAGGCCAAATATGGCAAGCACCGGGTATTCGATGCGCCGATTTCCGAGGGCGGCATCGTCGGCGCGGCGGTGGGCATGGGCGCCTACGGGTTGCGGCCCGTGGTCGAGATCCAGTTCGCCGATTATTTCTACCCGGCTTCCGATCAGATCGTTTCCGAGGCCGCGCGCTTGCGTTACCGATCCGCGGGTGACTTCATTTCGCCCCTGACCATACGCATGCCGTGCGGCGGCGGCATCTACGGTGGGCAGACACACAGCCAAAGCCCGGAGGCCCTGTTCACACACGTTTGCGGGCTGCGCACGGTCATTCCGTCCAACCCGTACGATGCCAAGGGGCTGCTCATATCGGCCATCGAGTGCGACGATCCGGTGATCTTCCTGGAGCCCAAGCGGCTGTACAACGGCCCATTCGACGGGCATCACGATCGGCCGGTCGTGCCCTGGTCCAAGCATCCCAAGGGGCAGGTGCCCGAGGGGTACTACACCGTGCCGCTGGAATCCGCCTCGGTGGTGCGCCCGGGTAATGACCTCACCATCATCACCTACGGCACCATGGTGTTCGTGTCGGAAGCCGCGGTCCAGGAAACCGGCATCGACGCCGAGATCATCGACCTGCGCAGCATCTGGCCGCTCGATTTCGACACCATCATCAACTCTGTCAAGAAAACCGGGCGGTGCGTGGTGGTGCACGAGGCCACACGCACCAGCGGGTTCGGCGCCGAACTCGTGGCGCTGGTGCAGGAGCATTGCTTCTACCATCTGGAGGCACCCGTCGAGCGTGTCACCGGCTGGGACACGCCGTACCCGCACGCGCACGAATGGGCGTATTTTCCCGATCCCACGCGCGTGGGTGCGGCGCTGCGCCGCGTCATGGACGCCGGGTGACGAGAGTCCGGTCGGCGGCCTGTGGCCGCCGTGTGCGGACTGCTGCTTGGGCGGTGGTTCGCGGCTAAAGGAACAAGCATGGGTATACACATAATCAAAATGCCGGATATCGGCGAAGGCATCGCGGAAGTCGAACTGGTTGAGTGGCATGTCCAGCCCGGCGACGACGTGGCGGAAGACCAGTTGCTGGCCGACGTCATGACCGACAAGGCCACCGTCGAGGTGCCATCCCCAGTGGTGGGCAAGGTCTTGTCCCTGGGCGGCCAGCCCGGCGATGTGATGGCGGTGGGCGCCGAACTGATACGCATAGAAGTCGAAGGCGCGGGCAACGCGGCGGCCGCTGGCCATGCACCCGAATCGCGGCACGATGCGCCCACTGGCACCGCGGGTCGCACGGCACCAGCATCCACCACCGCCGGCTCGTCCGGTGATGGGCACGTTGTCAGCCAGGCGGCATCCGCTGCGGCCAGCGGGCCGGCAAACACGAGCGGGGCGGTGACGCCCGCCAACCCCTCACCAGTGCAGTCAGACGCTCCCGCCAGCGGGACGGGTGGGGTTCCCGCCTCATCACAAGCAAGCACCCTCACGTCGCGGATAAGCACGTCGACATCGACGGCAAGCGTTCCCGCGTCCTCGGCAAGCATCCCCACGCTTCGGACAAGTGGTGCCGCAGCCCGGCCGGCTGCCGCGGCTTCTGTTGTCGCGTCTGTTTCGAAGCCGGCCGAGGCGAGCGTTGCAAAACCGCTTTCCATGGCACCGTCCGGCGCGTTGCGCCAGCCGGGAGAAAAACCCCTGGCTTCGCCTGCGGTGCGCCAGCGCGCGGCCGACCAGGGCATCGACCTGCGTTTCGTGCCGGCCACCGGCAAGGCGGGTCAGATCACCCAGGACGACCTGGACACTTATGCCGCGCGTGGCGCCACCGTGGTGTCGCCCGCGCCCGCGTCTGGATATGCGGAACGGACGGGCGAGCACGCCGTGCCGGTCATTGGCCTGCGTCGCCGCATCGCCCAGAAAATGCAGGAAGCCAAGCGTCGCATCCCGCATTTCTCGTACGTTGAAGAAGTCGACGTCACCGAGCTGGAAACATTGCGTGTCCGTCTCAATGCACGCTTTGCCGCGCAGCGCGGCAAACTGACGCTGCTGCCGTTCCTGATCCGCGCCGTGGTGCTGGCGGTGCGCGATTTCCCGCAGGTCAACGCGCGGTTCGATGACGAAGCCGGCGTGGTCACGCAATACGGGCCGGTGCATCTGGGTGTGGCCGCCCAGACCGAGGCCGGCCTGATGGTGCCGGTACTGCGTCATGCCGAGACGCACGATCTGTGGTCGTGCGCGCGGCAGGTCGCCCGTCTGGCCGACGAAGCGCGCACCGGCAAGGTCAGCCGCGACGAGGTGTCGGGGTCCACCATCACCATCACCAGTCTCGGCGCGCTGGGCGGTATCGTGTCCACGCCTGTCATCAACCATCCCGAAGTGGCCATCGTGGGGGTCAACCGCATCGTCGAACGTCCGGTCATCCTCGGTGGCGCCGTCGTGGCGCGCAAGATGATGAACCTGTCTTCGTCGTTCGACCACCGCGTGGTCGATGGCATGCAGGCCGCGGAATTCATTCAGGTCGTGCGCGGCTATCTGGAATGCCCGGCAACCTTGTTCGTGGAGTAGATCGATGAGTGCTCAATCCACCACGCTGCTGGTCATCGGCGGCGGGCCGGGCGGCTATGTGGCCGCGATTCGCGCGGCGCAGCTTGGCATCGACACGGTGCTGGTCGAGGGCGCGACGCCGGGCGGAACCTGCCTGAACATCGGCTGCATCCCGTCCAAGGCGCTCATTCATGCCGCGCATGAATTCGAAAAGGTGGCGCATTACGCCAAGGGCTCGGCCCTGGGCATCACCGTGGGCAGCCCCGGGTTGGATGTCACCCGCACCGTGGCCTGGAAAGATGGCATCGTGCGTCGGCTCACGTCGGGTGTGGCCGGTCTGTTGAAGAAGCACGGGGTGCGGGTCGTGCGCGGCTGGGCGGAAATCAAGGATGGCAAGACCGTCGACGTTCGCCCGGTCGATGCCGACGCGCCGGAAGGTGTTCAGACTTTTCAGTGCCGGCACATGCTGCTGGCGGCGGGGTCCGAGGCCGTGGAGCTGCCCTTCATGCCCTTCGGGGGGCGTGTCATCTCATCCACCGAGGCGCTGTCGCCCGCGCGCATTCCTGATCGGCTGGTTGTGGTGGGCGCGGGTTATATCGGCCTGGAGCTTGGCATGGTCTACCGCAAGCTCGGGGCCGACGTCCAGGTCGTCGAGGCGGTCGATCGCATCTTGCCCGCCTATGACGCCGAACTCACTCAACCCGTTCTGGCTTCCCTGCGCAAGCAGGGTGTCGGCTTGCACCTTGGCTGTTCGGTGCAGGGCTTGACGGCAACGGGTGATGCGGTGCGCGTGCGCGCCGCCGATGGGACGGAAACAGAGCTGGCGGCCGATCAGTTCCTGGTGGCGGTGGGCCGGCGTCCCCGCATCAAAGGCTGGGGGTTGGAAAAGCTCATGCTCGATATGGATGGGCGCGCGATCCAGGTGGATGAACGCTGCCATACCTCCATGCACAACGTCTGGGCCATTGGAGATCTGACCGGGGAGCCCATGTTGGCGCATCGCGCCATGGCGCAGGGCGAAACCGTGGCCGAGATCATCGCCGGGAAGCCGCGTACGTTCTCTCCTGCGTCGATTCCGGCCGTGTGCTTCACCGATCCGGAAATCGCAACGGCCGGGCTGGGGCCCGATGAAGCGAAGCAGGCGGGCCTGGACATCGTGACGGCGTCGTTCCCGTTCGCCGCCAATGGCCGCGCCATGACGCTCGAGTCCACCGAGGGTTTCGTGCGCGTGGTGGCGCGCGCCGACAACCATCTCATCCTGGGATGGCAGGCCGTGGGCGGCGGCGTGTCGGAACTCAGCGCGGCGTTTTCGCAGTCGATCGAGATGAACGCGCGACTGGAGGACGTGGCGGGCACCATTCATGCCCATCCCTCGTTGAGCGAAGCGGTGCAGGAAGCGGCGCTGCGCGCGCTGGGGCACGCCCTGCATATTTAGCCAAGTGCCAGAATCCCCCTGGCTTTGCCTGGAGGATTCTGGCTGTGCGGGCTTGGTGCCCCGGGGCGCCGTTGCGGCATGGGGCATTCGCTCGCGCGTCGGGCGGTTCTCTATAATGGCTCAAGGATTCCCTGGGCAAGTCGAGCGGAAAGCGGCCGTGGATGCGTGCGACGCGGCGATTTGT
>DASTNK010000182.1:0-48702 GCA_035720945.1 Burkholderiaceae bacterium | reverse complement strand
CCGTGTGGTGTCCGTGGAACAGGCCCGGGCCCTGCGCCAAACGGTGCCCGCTTTCGTCAGCGCCGTCGCCTTGTTCGTGGATCCGACCGTCGAAGAGGTGAATCGTGTCATCGATCAGGTGCGCCCCGACCTTCTGCAATTCCACGGCAACGAAACCCCTGAATTCTGTCGCCGGTTCGCGCACCGCTACATCCGGGCGTTCCGTGTTGGCGCGCCCGGGCTGGCCACGCCGGAAGGTCTGTTGGCCCAGTGCCGGCGTTATGACGATGCGGCCGGTTGGCTGTTCGACAGTTTTTCCAGTGGGTTTGGTGGAAGCGGCCGCGCATTCGACGTTTCGCTTTTGCGCGATGTGCTCGCCTGCGAGCAGGCGCGCCCCGTCATTCTTGCGGGGGGGCTGTCCGCCGCGACGCTGGGCACGGCGCTCGATGCGGTCCATCCTTTCGCCGTGGACGTCAGCAGCGGGGTCGAGGACTCCCCGGGCATCAAGTCCGACGAGCGCGTCGCTGCGTTCATCGGGGGCGTGCGCGAGCACGACAGCCTGCGGCGGCCGACCTGAATCAAACGCAGCCCAATGTCCTGAATCGGAAATTCGATGAATAGATCACCTGGATATCAGTCTCCCGGATATTAGCGCTATGCCGCATTGTGATGCCACGCCATGCTTACGCCTGTAGCTTGCGCGTTGCCTGCTTCGTTTTGACAGCGTGGCATCATTCGCACTATAATCTTGCTCTTTCTAGGCGGTTAGCTCAGTTGGTTAGAGCGCTACGTTGACATCGTAGAGGTCGCTGGTTCGAACCCAGTACTGCCTACCAGTTTTCTGCATCCGGCAGGCCAGCCTTGCCTTTGAGAACAACCGCCGTACCCGTTTCCGGGTGGCGGTTTTTTCTTGTGTGTACGCCGGGATAGCGCTTTTTTGCAACAGTCCCGAAGCCATCAGGTTGACGATGCGCGGCTTTCCCCCTGTTTCTCGAGCATTGCGGCGCGGCCGATGTTACACTGGCACACGTATCCAGATCCCCATTTCAACGCATCGCCCAGCTCAGCCCGACAGCCATGACGACAACCGCCACGCGAACAACGACCACTTGGTTTCTCTAGCCGTTGCCGCGCATTGTCTCTGGCTGATCAGCAATACCGAATACCCCCAGACGCGGCTTTCATGGCCGCGTTTTTGTTTTTTCAGGATTTTTCATGGTTCACATCACCTTGCCCGACGGTTCCGTACGCGAATATTCCGATCCCGTATCGGTCGGTGATGTCGCGTCGTCGATAGGCGCCGGGCTTGGACGCGCCGCGTTGGCGGGCAAAGTGGGGTTCGATGGCGAGGCTCAGAAACTGGTGGACACCAGTTTCCGCATTGACCGCGACGCGTCGCTGGCCATCATCACCGCCAAAGATGCCGACGGCCTGGACCTCATTCGCCACTCGACGGCCCACCTGTTGGCTTACGCCGTCAAGTCCTTGTTTCCCGACGCCCAGGTCACCATCGGCCCGGTGATCGAAAACGGCTTCTACTACGATTTTTCCTTCAAACGTCCGTTCACGCCGGAAGACCTGGAGGCCATCGAAAACAAGATGGCCGAACTGGCGCGCAAGGACGAACCCGTCACGCGCGAGGAATGGGGCCGTGATGACGCGGTCAAGTTCTTTGAAGGGCAGGGCGAACACTACAAGGCCGAGATCATCGCCTCGATTCCGGCCAACCAGACCATCAGCCTGTATCGCGAAGGGGATTTCATCGACCTTTGCCGCGGCCCCCACGTGCCGTCCACCGGCCGGCTCAAGGTGTTCAAGTTGATGAAGGTCGCGGGTGCCTATTGGCGCGGCGACAGCAACAACGAAATGCTCCAGCGCATCTACGGCACGGCGTGGGCCACCAAGGAAGAGCAGAGCGCCTACCTCACCATGCTCGAAGAGGCAGAGAAGCGCGACCACCGCAAACTTGGCCGCGAGCTCGACCTCTACCATTTCCAGGACGAGGCGCCAGGGTTGATATTCTGGCACCCCAAGGGTTGGACGCTGTGGCAGCAGGTCGAGCAATACATGCGCACGATCTATCGTGACAACGGCTACGAAGAAGTGAAGGCGCCGCAAATCCTTGACCTGTCCCTCTGGAAGAAAACCGGCCATTGGGACAACTACGCCGAGAACATGTTCACGACGGAGTCGGAAAACCGTGTCTACGGCCTCAAGCCGATGAACTGTCCGGGCCATGTGCAGATCTTCAAGGCGGGGCTGCGTTCGTATCGCGACCTGCCGGTGCGCTATGGCGAATTCGGCCAGTGCCATCGCAACGAACCTTCCGGTTCGCTGCACGGGTTGATGCGGGTGCGCGGCTTCACGCAGGATGACGGCCATATTTTCTGCACCGAGGATCAACTCCAGGAAGAATGCGCGGTCTACACGCTGTTGCTGCAGAAGGTGTATGCCGATTTTGGTTTCACCGACATTCTGTACAAGATCGCCACGCGGCCCGATAAGCGCATAGGCAGCGATGAGGTCTGGGACAAGGCCGAGCGCGCCTTGATGGAAAGCCTCGAGCGCACGGGTTGCGATTACGTGGTGTCACCGGGTGAAGGGGCCTTCTACGGTCCGAAGATCGAATACACGCTTCGCGACGCGATCGGGCGGCAGTGGCAATGCGGCACCATGCAGGTGGACTTTTCCATGCCCCAGCGGCTTGGTGCCGAGTACGTCGATGCCAACGACCAGCGCTGTACGCCGGTGATGCTGCATCGGGCGATACTGGGTTCGCTCGAACGCTTCATCGGTATGCTGATCGAACACCACGCTGGTGCCATGCCCGCGTGGCTGGCGCCGGAACACGCCGTGGTGTGCTGTATTTCCGAACATTCGGCCGAATACGCCGCCGAGGTTGTCGCAACCCTGAAAAAACAAGGGTTTAGAGCCAGCGCGGATTTGCGCGGTGAAAAGATCACCCGTAAAATCAGAGAGCACAGTATGCAAAAGATACCGTATATTCTGGTGGTGGGCGAAAAAGAGCGGGAAGCCGGCACGGTCGCGGTGCGCCAGCGTGGCGGCGCCGACCTCGGTGCCATGGTGTTGGCTGATTTCACCCAGCATCTGCGTCAGGAAATCGACGCGCGACGGTAAGCCAGCCGTGCGCATCACATTCATTCATTCTAGGAGTTTCAGACATCGCAACCGATAAACCCAATCGCATCAACGGCGAAATCCACGTACCGGAGGTGCGACTCATAGGCGTGGACGGGGAACAGCTAGGCATCGTCCAAACCTCGGAAGCTCTTCGTTTATCAGAGCAGCACGAAGTGGATCTGGTCGAAATCGCCCCGAACGCCGAGCCGCCGGTCTGTCGCCTGATGGACTACGGCAAGTTCAAGTATCAAGAGCAAAAACGCCAGCAGGAAGCCCGGGCGAAGCAGAAGGTCATCCAGGTCAAGGAAGTCAAGTTCCGTCCCGGCACCGATGAGGGCGACTATCAGGTCAAGCTGCGCAATCTGCGCCGCTTCATCGAAGAGGGCGACAAGGCCAAGGTCACGTTGCGGTTCCGTGGGCGCGAAATGGCGCACCAGGAGCTCGGCATGCGCGTACTTCAGCGCGTGCGCGACGATCTGGTTGAACTCTGTCAGGTCGAAGCCATGCCCAAGCTCGAAGGACGCCAGATGGTGATGGTTCTGGCCCCTCGCAAGAAACAACCGGCTCCCGGCAAGCAGACCAATTCGGCTTCCTGATCCAGCCAGTCAATCCGTTCCCGCCCGGCGTCCGCCGGGCGGGGCGCAGCCAGCAGGCGTCCTATGCACGTATTGTTCATTATTGATCCGCTGCCCTTGCTCAAGGCCTACAAGGACTCGTCGGTCGCGATGATGCGTGCGCTCGCCCATCGTGGCCACACGTTCAGCGTGGCCATGATGGGCGGGCTGTATATCGATGAAGGCGTGGTCAAGGCCCGGGCAGCCGGCATCGCCCTGCGCCCGGATGCCGACCTGCATGGACACGGCTGGTGGAACGAAACAGTGCCGGCGGCCGACACCGATCTGGGCGCGTTCGATGCAGTGATCATGCGCAAGGATCCTCCATTCGATATGGAGTACATCTACGCGACGCACATGCTGGAATACGCCGAGGCTCAAGGCGCGCGGGTATTCAATTCCGGGGCTGGCATTCGCAATCATCCCGAAAAACTCGCCATCACGGAATTCTCCGAATTCACCGTTCCCACCCTGGTGACGTCCGACATGTCCCGGTTGCGCGCGTTCCACGCGCGCCAGGGCGATGTCATCGTGAAACCGCTGGATGGCATGGGGGGCACCGGCATTTTCCGCGTGCGGCCGGAAGAACCCAATCTCGGCGTCATCCTCGAGACGCTCACCGCGAATGGTTCGCGAACCATCATGGCGCAACGTTATATTCCCGAGATCGTCGACGGCGACAAACGCATATTGATCGTAGGCGGGGAAGCTGTGCCGTACGCGCTGGCGCGCATCCCGCTCGCCGGTGAAACACGCGGCAATCTGGCTGCGGGCGGGCGTGGCGTCGCCAGGCCGCTGTCTGATCACGACAAAGAGATCGCCGCGGTGGTGGGGCCTAGGCTGGCGCGGCGCGGCCTCTTGCTGGTGGGCCTGGACATCATCGGCCAGTATGTGACGGAAATCAACGTCACCAGCCCGACGTGTTTCGTCGAAATCACCGAGCAAACGGGTTTCGACGTGGCGGGCTTCTTTGTGTCGGCGCTGGAACGCGCCGTGGGTATCTAACCATGGTGCGGATCATCCTCATCATGCATGCCCCGCTGGGCAGCGCTTTTTTCCAATGCGCCGAGCATGTGTTGGGGCATGTGCCGGGCCTGACGGTGGTGGACATCCTGCCCACCGATGAACCCGCCCGGAAAACCGAGGAAATCGCCGATGTCATCGCGTCGCGGCCCGACGAGCCGGTGCTGATCCTGTGCGATCTCTTTGGTGCCACGCCATTCAATATCGCCAGCCAGGCGCTGCGTGTCGCCACGCAACGGGGCGGACGCGGGCACCTGGTGACCGGCACGAATCTCTGCATGGTGCTGAAGGCTCTCACCGAACGCCAGGAAAATCCGGATAAACTTACCGAGAAGGTTCGTCTGGGTGCGCTCAAAGGCATTATTGATGCCGATCACAAGTGCTGACCGACAGCCAGATGCCGATTCTTGTTTTAGCTTCGTAAGAACAGCACCATGCCAATCACCGACATCGTTGTACAGAACAAATTGGGGCTGCATGCCAGGGCGGCCGCCAAGCTCACGCAGCTTGCAAGTCAATTCAAGAGCGAAATCTTCATCGCGCGGGGCGCTCAGCGCGTCAATGCCAAAAGCATCATGGGGGTGATGATGCTGGCGGCGGGGCTGGGCGTCACGGTGAAGATCGAAGCGTCCGGGCAAGACGCGGACCAAGCCCTTTCGCAGATCGAGGCCTTGTTCAGCAACAAGTTCGGCGAGCAGGAATAACGCGGTTTTGGTTGTGCCTACAGAGAGGGTCATGATGCCGGTGGATGCTTCCGATTCTTTGGCGCTCAATGCCATGCTTTGTCTGCAGGGGCAGGGGGTGGTCAAGGGGATAGCCATCGGCCGCGCCGTGGTCATGAGCGCGGCGGCGCTCGAGGTGGCGCATTACCGCATACAGCCGGATGACATCCAGGCCGAAAGCGACCGCCTGAGGGCGGCGCTCGCCACAGCCAGCCGTGAGCTCCAGGACATGGTTGGCAGTCTGCCCGACGACGCGCCGCGAGAGCTGGGTGCGCTGTTGACGGTTCACAGCATGCTGCTTGACGATCCCACGCTGTCCGAGCAGACGTGTGAACTCATCGCGCAGCGCCAGTACAACGCGGAATGGGCGCTGACCACGCAAGGGCAGATTCTGGGCGAGCAATTTTCCGCCATAGAAGATGAGTATTTGCGCGAGCGCGGCGGTGACATCCGGCAAGTGATTGAACGCGTGCTGCGTGTGCTGTCGGGGTCATCGGCGCTGTTGCCGACGCTCAACGCCGTCGTACCCAATCTCACGCAGTCCGACGGGTCGTTGATCGTCGTTGCCCGGGATATCTCGCCGGCCGATATGCTGCGTCTGCGCGGCGGACGATTCGGGGCGTTTCTCACCGATCTGGGCGGTGCCACGTCGCACACCGCGATCGTCGCGCGGAGCATGAACGTGCCCGCTGTTGTCGGCCTGGGCAATGTTCGAACCCTCGTGCGGGATGGCGACGTGCTCATAGCCGATGGGGCCAACGGCATGGTGCTGGTCAATCCCTCGGCGGCGGTGCTCGATGAATACCACCGGCGTCAGGCGGAATTCGCGGAAGAGCGCGCCGAGCTTGCCTTGTTGCGCGATGCGCCGGCCGTCACGCTGGACGGCATTCATATCGGCCTGCATGCCAACATCGAGCTTCCCGAGGAAGCGGCGGCCGCACTGCAGGCCGGCGCCGAGGGCATTGGGCTGTTTCGCAGCGAGTTCCTGTTCATGGGCCGCGCCGATCTGCCCGGCGAGGAAGAGCAATATCAGGCCTATGCGTCCGTCGTGCGTGTCATGGCGGGGCGCCCGGTCACGATACGGACGCTTGATCTGGGGTCCGACAAAACCCTCGATGGCGAGGCCACCGTCGCCACCAACCCGGCGCTGGGGTTGCGGGCCATTCGCTATTGCCTGGCGAATCCAGAGCTGTTCGGCACGCAGCTGCGGGCCTTGTTGCGGGCGGCGCAACACGGGCCCATCCGCATCCTGGTCCCCATGGTGTCCCACATGCGCGAGGTGATCGCCACACGCCAGGCGCTCGAGGCGGCCTGGCACGAACTCGACGCACGCGGCGTCGCGTATTCGCGCGACATCGCGCTGGGCGCCATGGTCGAGGTTCCCGCTATCGCCATCGCCATCGATCCGTTCGTCGAATGCCTGGATTTCCTGTCCATCGGCACCAACGACCTCATCCAGTACACCCTGGCCATCGATCGCAGCGACAGCGATGTGGGCGATCTGTACGACCCGATGCATCCGGCCGTCCTGCGCCTGATCGCCAACACCATCAATGTCGGCGAGCGCGCCGGCAAGCCGGTCGCGGTGTGTGGCGAGATGGCTGGGGACGCCAGCATGACGCGGATGTTGCTGGGGCTGGGGTTGAAAGAGTTTTCCATGCATCCGCAGCAGTTGCTGGACGTTAAAAAAGAGATCCGGCGGGCGCATTCCAATGCGCTGCGCGTCAAGGTGGCGTCGGCCCTCAATCGTGCCGAACGTATCGATCTGGCGGCGCTCGCGGGCTGATTCCCGCGGTTTCGGCCCGAAAGATGTAACCATGGTTGTAGAAAAGGCGGCAATTGTTTCCTCGGTCGACATTGCCCGGCCTCTCGGCAACCTGGCATCCCGATGCGAAATAAGGGTTTTCCCGGAATTTGCGATTCTGCCCAATATCCCTGTGAAATCAGGGTTTACATCTGCCCGGTATGGCGTCGCTGACGTGTCGATAGAATGGATTCAGTTGGTGTGGTGTTGTAGAGCCCCGCCATCGATGGATCGATCCGGCAAGCAGTCTTGCCACAACACGAACTTGAGAGGGATTCCATGCAGAATACGCACAAATACTTTGCCGTCTTCGCCATCGCGGCGTCGTTGAGCCTGCTCGCGGCTTGTTCGAAGAGCGACGATGCCAGCGTCACGAGCAGCGGCGCCCCAACCGCCACGCAGCCGGCCGCCCCGGAAAGCACGCCGACCCCCGCACCGTCCACGCAGCCGGCGCCGGCGCCTTCGTCGTCCTCCTCCAGCGATTCCAACACCATGAGCAAAGCCAACAGCGCCGCCGACACCGTGGCGCAAAAGGCCGGGGAGCTGAAAAACAGCGCGGCTGAAACACTCGACAGCATGGGACACGCGATCAAGAAGGGCGCGGCGGAAGCGAATCAGAAGATCCAGGGCGCGGTCGGCAACGGTACCGCCACGCCATCCACCCCGTCGGCCAATAATCACTAAGCCAGCTTCCAGGGTGTTTTCATTACACTATGACCATGTCAACTTGTTGGGAGCACACCATGGTCAACCGCGCAGACTGGTTCGAGGATTTTCAGAAGAATTTGTCCGACCTGATCGCGAAGAGTCCGGCCGCCGATATCGAGCGCAACATCAAAGCCATGATGACCCAGACGTTTTCAAAAATGGACTTGATCACGCGTGAAGAATTCGATGTGCAGGCTGATCTGCTGAACCGGGCGATGGCGCGTATCGTGTCCCTGGAAGCGAAAGTCCAGGAACTCGAAGCCCGACACGGAAACTGATCCGCACCCGGAGTGCGGGGGATTCCCGCAATGGACGAATGCGGCGCATCACGTCTCGGGCGGCGCCGCAGCGTGGCATGCTGTCATACCGGGCGCCGTATCCGGCGCCGACCCATCATGAGGTATGACGATGTCGTTGGCGGTACTTGCAAGCCGTGCGCTGTGCGGGCTGGAGGCCGTGTCCGTGCGGGTCGAGACGCATGTTTCTTCCGGGCTGCCAGCGTTTCACGTGGTGGGGCTGCCTGACGCGGGGGTGCGTGAGAGCCGTGAACGGGTGCGGTCGGCACTGTTGAGCAGCGGGTTCGAATTCCCTGCCGGCCGTATCACGGTAAATCTGGCGCCCGCCGATCTCCCCAAGGAATCCGGGCGCTTCGATTTGCCCATCGCCCTGGGCGTTCTGCTTGCCTCCGGCCAAATTCCCGTGGTGGCGCCCGCCCCGCCCGGCATCGATGGTGCGGGCGAGGGAAACAACGCACTCACGCTGGCGAATCATGTTTTCGCGGGTGAGCTGTCCCTGACAGGGGCGGTCGTGGCGGTTGGAGCGCCGCTCGCCATTGCGCTGGCCGTGGCGCGCGAGCACCCTCATGCGCAATTGGTGTTGCCGGCCGCGTCGGCCGGCACCGCCGCGAGCGTACCGGGGTTGTCCGTCCTGGCGGCAAGCAGCCTCGCGCAAGTGGTTGCACATCTCAGTGGCGGTGAGCGCCTGGCCATGGCGGCGCCGCGGACCATTTCCACAGACGGATCAACGGCGCCCTGTTTATCCGACGTACGGGGTCAAGCGCTGGCGCGCCGGGTGCTCGAAGTCGCCGCCGCGGGTGCCCACAGCCTGCTCATGGCCGGCCCGCCAGGCACGGGGAAAAGTATGTTGGCCCATCGCCTGCCGGGCCTGCTTCCGCGTCTTGGCCAGGACCAGGTCCTGGAAGTCGCGGCGCTGGCCGGCATTGGCGGCCGAGAATACCGTTTCACCGATGTGCCACCTTTTCGCGCGCCGCACCATTCGGCCTCCGTCCCGGCTCTCGTCGGCGGAGGAATCCACCCCAGGCCTGGCGAGATCAGCCTCGCCCACCGAGGTGTGCTGTTCCTGGACGAACTACCGGAATTCGATCGCCGCGCTCTGGAAGCATTGCGTGAGCCGCTGGAAACGGGCTGTGTGTCCATTGCGCGGGCCGCGCGGTCTCTGACATTTCCCGCCGCGTTTCAACTGGTGGCCGCTATGAATCCCTGTCCCTGTGGGTGGCATGGCCACCCGCACATGCGCTGCGCCTGTACGCCGGACCGCATTGAAAAATATCGGGGGAGGCTGTCGGGGCCACTGCTCGATCGCATCGATCTGCAGATTTCGCTGCCTTCGGCGGATGCCCATTGGATGGATGCCCCGGCGGGCGAAGCCTCCATGCCTGTGCGGATCAGGGTCGAGGCGTGCCGGCGGCGCCAACTGGTCCGCCAGGGGGTGCCCAATGCGCTGCTTGGGGTGGCTGGCATCGACGCGCATTGTCAACCCGACACGGCGGCGAAGGTGATACTCCGTCAGGCCATGTCGCGCTGGAACTGGTCCGCGCGCGTGGTGCATCGTGTATTGCGCGTTGCGCGCACCGTGGCTGACCTGGATGATGCCCATTTGGTGGGCGGCACGCATGTTGCCGAGGCTATTCAATATCGGCAGCCATGGCGTTGATCATGAGGTGCCGTCGCTGGACATGTCGGTGAAAATCATCATATAATCAATGGCTTTCTTTCCTTTTCTGGCAGACAAAGCTGTGGCAAGAGCGGGGGTGCGGCTGCGAGGCATGCCCCCGATGGCGCGACATTGACGTGATTGCTGGGTAGTACAAGTGCGGCCGGTAGATCGAGTGCGCCACCTTCCTTCACGAAAAAAACTCTAGAGCAAAACCATGCCCAAGATGAAAACCAAGCGGGGCGCCGCGAAGCGCTTCAAGGTCCGTGCGAGCGGGTCAATCAAGCGGGGCCAGGCGTTCAAGCGCCATATCCTCACCAAGAAAACCACCAAGAGCAAGCGCCAGTTGCGCGGCTCGGCCGCCGTGCACGACTCTGATGTCGCCTCGGTTAAGGCCATGATGCCTTTCGCTTGATTATCGGAGACCCACCACCATGCCACGCGTAAAACGCGGCGTTACCGCCCGTGCCCGTCACAAAAAAGTCATTAATGCAGCCAAAGGCTACCGCGGTCGCCGCGGCAACGTCTTTCGCATCGCCAAACAAGCGGTCATGCGCGCCGGGCAGTATGCCTACCGCGACCGCCGCAACAAGAAGCGCACGTTCCGCGCGCTCTGGATCACGCGTATCAACGCCGCGTGCCGTGAGCTCGACGTCACATACAGCGTATTCATCGCCGGCCTGAAGAAGGCCTCCATCGAGCTCGATCGCAAGGTGCTGGCCGACATGGCCGTGCATGACAAGGCCGGTTTCGCGGCCGTGGTTGCGCAGGCCAAGTCTGCCTTGGCTTCGTAACCCGTTCTGGTTCGATATGATGGTGAAACGGGGCTCTGACGGGCTCCGTTTGCATTTGGGGAAAGCGGATTCATGATTGCAGCTTCAGATGACCTGATCGATCAGGCACGAGAACAGTTCGCGCAGGCGTCCGACGCCGCGGCGCTGGAGAATGCCAAGGCCCGGTTCCTGGGCAGGCAGGGCGCCCTGACCGCGCTGCTAAAAGGGTTGGCGCGGCTGGACCCGGAACAGAAGCGCGCCGAGGGCGCCCGCATCAACCAGCTCAAGCAGCGGGTTGAAGCCTTGCTCGACCAACGCCGCGCGGATTTGGCCCAGGCTGAGCTCGATCGTAGGCTGGCGGCGGAAACGGTTGATGTGACCCTGCCCGGCCGTGGCCGGGGCAGGGGAGGCATTCATCCGGTCATCCAGACCTGGCAACGCGTCGAGGCCATCTTCCGGTCCATCGGATTCGATGTGGCCGATGGCCCCGAGATCGAGAACGACTGGACCAATTTCACAGCCCTGAACAATCCCGAGAACCATCCGGCGCGCTCCATGCAGGACACGTTCTATGTGGACATGAACGACGCGCAGGGGCTGCCGTTGGTGCTGCGCACCCACACCAGCCCCATGCAGGTGCGGTACGCGCGCATGAACACGCCGCCCATCAAGGTCATCGCGCCGGGGCGCACGTATCGTGTCGACAGCGACGCCACGCATTCGCCCATGTTCCATCAGGTCGAAGGGCTGTGGATTTCCGACGACATTTCCTTCGCCGACCTCAAAGGCGTCTACACGGATTTCCTGCGGGCGTTTTTTGAAACCGACGATCTGTCGGTGCGGTTCCGGCCATCGTTCTTTCCGTTCACCGAACCTTCCGCCGAAGTCGACATGATGTTCACCTCCGGGCCCAATCGCGGGCGCTGGCTCGAGATTTCGGGCTCCGGCCAGGTTCATCCACAGGTGGTGCGCAATTTCGGCCTCGATCCGGAACGCTATATCGGTTTCGCATTCGGATCGGGCCTCGAGCGCCTGACCATGCTTCGCTATGGCGTGGACGATCTGCGCCAGTTCTTCGAAGGCGATTTGCGTTTTCTCAGCCAGTTCAACCGGTAATGTCGCGGCACCACCGCTGCTCAACGAACCTGTCCCATTCTTATGCAAGTACCTGAATCCTGGCTGCGCACTTTCGCCAATCCCGATATCGATTCCGAGACCCTGTCGCATCGGCTCACCATGGCCGGCCTCGAGGTTGAAGAGGCCGTTCCCGCGGCGCCGCCCTTCAACGGCGTGGTGGTGGGGCTGATCACCGATATCGCGCCGCATCCGAATGCCGACAAGCTGCGCGTCTGCCAGGTGGACGACGGGTCCGGAACCTCCCTGCAGATTGTGTGTGGTGCGCCGAATGCCGCCGCGGGCCTCAAGGTTCCGCTGGCGCGGGTCGGCGCAACGCTGCCAGGGGGCGTGACCATCGGCGCCGTGAAGATGCGCGGCGTGGAATCGGCGGGCATGCTGTGTTCGGCGCGCGAACTGGGGCTTTCGGAGGACCACGCGGGCCTCCTGCCGCTCGACGCCGATCTGGTGCCGGGCGTGTCGGTGCGCGACGCCCTGGATCTGGACGATACGGTGTTCACCCTCAAGCTCACACCGAACCGCGCCGATTGCCTCTCCATTCTCGGGGTCGCGCGCGAGGTCTCGGCCCTGACGAGCGTGCCGCTGACCATGCCGGATATCGGCCGGGCATCGGTCACTTTGAACGACAGATTGCCTGTTTCCGTGCAGGCGCCCGATCTGTGCGGGCGTTTCGCGGGTCGGGTGGTGCGCGGTGTCAACGCGCGCGCGGCCACACCGGCCTGGATGAGGGCGCGCCTCGAACGCGCCGGGCAGCGATCCATCTCGGCGCTGGTCGACATTTCCAACTACGTCATGCTTGAATTGGGCCGGCCCACGCACGTGTTCGATCTGGATCGCGTGAAAGGGGGACTGACGGTGCGCTGGGCGCGCGAAGGCGAGTCGCTGGTGCTGCTCAATGGCCAGACCGTGGTGCTTGATCCCCAGGTGGGCATCATCGAGGCCGATGGCACGGTGGAGAGCCTGGCCGGCATCATGGGCGGGGAAGCCTCCTCTGTGACGCTCGACACCACCAATGTGTATCTAGAGGCGGCGTTCTGGTGGCCTGAAGCCATCATGGGGCGCGCGAGGCGCTACAAATTCAGTTCCGAGGCCAGCCATCGTTTTGAACGCGGAGTCGATTTCGACGCCATCCCGCGCGATCTCGAACGCATGACGGCCCTGATCCTGCAAATCTGCGGTGGTCAGGCCGGCCCCGTGGACGATCAGATCGTGAATCTGCCCGAGCGCCGCCCGGTGGAAATGCGGCTGGCGCGCTGTCACCGCATTCTGGGTGTGCCGGTCACGCGCGAGGAAGTGGCAGGCATCTTCAGCAGCCTTGGGCTGGCCTTTGAAGAGCGCGATGGCGTTTTCGCGGTGACGCCACCGTCGTATCGTTTCGATCTGGCCATTGAAGAAGACCTCATCGAAGAAGTGGCCCGTATCCACGGTTTCGAGCGTATCCCCGACGTGCCACCCCGTGCGCCGGCCAAAATGCGGGCTGTGCCCGAGGAAGCCCGGGGCCCGCACGAGCTACGGGGTGTGATGGCGGGGTTGGATTACCAGGAAGTCATCAATTTCTCGTTTGTTGAAGAATCCTGGGAGCGTGACTACGCCGGCAACGCCAACCCCATCCGCCTGCTCAACCCCATCGCCAGCCAGCTTGCCGTCATGCGGTCGTCCTTGCTGGGTGGCCTGGTCGCCAATATTCGTTACAACGCCAACCGCAAGCAGACGCGCGTGCGCGTCTTTGAATTGGGGCGGGTGTTCATGCGCGACGCGGAGGTGGCCGACGGCCCATTGAGCGTCGGCGGGGTCGGTCAGCCACAACGCCTGGCCGGCGCCGCGTGGGGGCCGGCGCGGGAAGAGCAGTGGGGATGCGCCGTGCGCCAGGTGGATTTTCATGATGTGAAGAAAGACGTCGAAACACTGCTGGGCGCGCGTGCGCCGCGGCTGTGTTGTGTCGCGGCACCCCATCCATCGCTGCACCCTGGGCGAGCCGCCCGGCTGGAGCTTGATGGGCGCGCCATTGGCTGGCTTGGGGAACTGCACCCGCGCTGGGCGCAACAGATGGACCTGACCCACCCGCCGGTCGTATTCGAACTCGATGTGGAAGGCATCTCCCGTGCCGATCTTGCCCGTCTGGCGCCCTTCCCGCGCCAACCCGTTGCCGTGCGCGATCTGGCTGTGTGGGTGGACGCCAGGGTGCCTTTCCAGGCAATGTCCGATACACTTGCACAAGCCATCGCTTCAGATAATACTCTTGACGTGGTCCGGGATTTCCGCTTGTTCGACGTATGGCGCGACATGTCGGTCTCTTCCGGGGCCCCCGAAAAAAGCATGGCCTTCCGGTTCTGGTTGCAGGGCCGAGACACCACGCTCGACGACGCCACCGTCGAGCGCTGTGTCGAGAAGTTGCTGAATGCACTGATCCACGCCCATGCCGCCCGTCGGCGTGCGTGAACAGAACAGAACAGAAGAGGAGAACCCGGCACCCATGACGACTGACCCCCGCACATTGACCAAGGCCGAACTGGCCGAGCTCCTGTTCGACCGCGTCGGCCTGAACAAGCGTGAGGCTAAAGACATTGTCGACACGTTTTTCGAAGAAATCCGCGACTCGCTGGTGCGCGGCGTCGAAGTGAAGCTGTCGGGATTCGGCAATTTCCAGGTGCGCGACAAGCCGCCCCGCCCGGGGCGCAATCCCAAGACAGGCGAGATCATCCCCATCGCGGCCCGTCGCGTGGTCACGTTCCACGCCAGCCAGAAACTCAAGAGCACCGTCGAACGCACAAGCGTTGCCGGCGAAACAATTCAAGACCGCCCATGAGCTCCAGCGAAACCCCTGTCGTTCTGCCTCCCATTCCCGCCAAGCGGTATTTCACCATCGGCGAGGTCAGTGAGCTTTGCTGCGTCAAGCCGCATGTTCTGCGGTACTGGGAACAGGAATTCACCCAGCTGAAGCCCGTCAAGCGGCGTGGCAACCGTCGTTATTACCAGCACCACGAAGTCCTGCTCATCCGCCGCATTCGCGACTTGCTCTACGATCAGGGCTTCACGATCAGCGGTGCGCGCAATCGCCTGGGAGACTCCCGCGAAGCCCCTCATGATCAGGACGCCGCCGTGCGCCTCAGCGCGGTCGAACTTCAGGCGTTGCGGACCGACCTGCAAACCGTGCGCGACATGTTGTCCGAGTCGCTCGGTGACTCGTCCTTGACCTGACCCCGGGTCGTATCCCGTCGGCATGAGCAGGTTCTGATGCGAACCCAGGCGCTGGCCGCGCTGTTGCTGGCCGATCCCGATCAGAAGCTGGCCATGGTCCGATCCCTGGCCGTGTCGTCGCCTGTCGATGCCGGTGCGCGGCTCGACGAGCCGCCCGGTGTGCCGGGACGCCCGATCAGGCCTGAACGGGTCCCGCCGTTCAAGGTGCGTCAACGTTCCGTGCATACGCTGGAGGGTCGGGCCGCGTTGGTGCACTCGCTCGCGCACATCGAGTTCAATGCGATCAATCTCGCCCTCGACGCCGTCTGGCGCTTTCCGGGCATGCCCGATGCCTATTACGCTGACTGGTTGCGTGTCGCGCGCGACGAGGCTTGCCATTTCGGTCTATTGCGGCGGCATCTGCGGACCCTGGGCCATGACTATGGTGATTTTCCCGCCCATGATGGGTTGTGGGACATGGCCTGGCGCACCCGGGATGACATCATGGCCCGCCTGGCGCTGGTGCCACGCACTCTGGAAGCCCGGGGTCTGGATGCCTCCCCCATCGTGCGCGACAAACTGGAGGCCGTGGGCGACGCAGCGGGCGCCAACCTTATCGAGATCATTCTCCACGACGAAATAGGCCATGTCGCGGTGGGTAATTTTTGGTATCGTTATCTGTGCGACAAAGCGGGTCTCGACCCGCTGTCGACCTATCGATCACTGGCGGTAATACACCGTGCTCCCCGTCTGCGTGGTCCGTTCAACACGCAGGCCCGGCGCGCCGCGGGGTTCACCGAGCAGGAACTGGAGGCCTTGCGCCATGACGCTCTCGGTGTTTGACATATTCAAGGTGGGGATCGGCCCATCGAGTTCCCACACGGTGGGGCCCATGCGCGCGGCGCGCAATTTCGTGCGCAATCTCAAGAGCCGGGGCGAACTCTCCCGTGTGGCGCGCCTGACGATCGATCTGTACGGTTCGCTGGCCGAAACCGGTCGGGGGCACGGCACCGATATCGGCATCCTGCTTGGCCTCAGCGGCGAGGCCCCTGATACGGTCCAGCCCGCCGACATCCAGTCCATCGTCGCGCGCGTCGAAGCGTCCGGCTCGCTCATGCTGTGGCATGAGCACGCCATCGCGTTCGATCTTGGCAAAGCCCTGTCGTATCGCATCCGTCCCATGGTCGAGCACCCGAATGGCATGCGTTTCAGCGCGTTCGACGAATCGCGCCAGCCCATCATCGTGGAGCGCTATGTCTCCATCGGCGGCGGTTTCATCCGCGCGCTCGATGCCATCGACACCGACGAAACCGTGCCGCGGCACGCCCCCATGCCTTACCCGTTCACCACGGGGGCCGAGTTGCTGGCCATGTGCGCCGAAACCGGGCTGTCGGTGGCCGCGCTGGCCATGGCCAACGAAATGGCGCTGAGGTCCGAGGACGAGGTGCGCGCCGGTGTGTGGCATATCGCCGACGTCATGAACCAATGCATAGACCGGGGCTGCGGTATTGACAACCCCCACGCCGATGACCCGCTGCCCGGCCCCTTGGGGGTGAAACGGCGCGCACCCACGCTGTATCGCGAATTGCAGCGTGACAAGCCCGGGAACGACCTGATGTACGCGATGGATTGGGTCAACCTGTTCGCCATGGCGGTCAATGAAGAGAATGCGTCCATGGGGCGCGTGGTGACGGCGCCCACCAATGGCGCGGCCGGACTGTTGCCCGCCGTCTTGCGCTACTACCAGGATTTCATCCTAGGCAGCTCGAAAGACGGCATGGTCGAATTCCTGCTCGCTGCGGCGGCCATAGGCTTCCTGTACAAGCGCAACGCGTCGATCTCGGGGGCCGAGGTGGGCTGCCAGGGGGAAATCGGATCCGCCTGTTCCATGGCGGCCGCCGGCCTGACGGCGGCGCTGGGCGGCACGCCGCGCCAGGTCGAGAACGCGGCGGAAATCGGCATGGAGCACAACCTGGGGCTGACCTGCGACCCCATCGGTGGCCTGGTGCAGATTCCCTGCATCGAGCGCAACGCCATTGGCGCGGTCAAGGCCATCAACGCATCGCGCCTGGCGCTGCGCGGCGACGGCACGCACAAGGTGTCGCTCGACGCCGTCATCGAGACCATGCGCCAGACGGGTGCCGACATGCGTTCCAAATACAAGGAAACCTCGCGTGGCGGGTTGGCCGTCAATGTGGTGGTGTGCTGAGCGCGACGTAATCGCCGTGCATAACTAATCAATTTATTATTCGTTGGGCCTGGGTCGTGCCGCTTCTATCATGCATGGCATGGAAGCGTATCGGATAATCAGCGGCTTCGCGGTGGGGCTGCTCGTGGGGGTCACCGGTGTCGGAGGAGGCTCCCTCATGACACCATTGCTCACGCTGGGCTTCGGCTATACCCCGATTGTCGCGGTGGGGACCGATCTGGCTTTCGCGGCGGTGACGAAAAGCGTTGGCACGCTGGCGCACGGCCGATATGGCCAGGTGCATTGGCGTGCGGTGGCCAGCTTGTGCGCGGGAAGCTTGCCCGCCGCGCTGGCGACTTTGTTTTTCATCCGTTATGCGGGGCCGGCCAGTCTTGGTCTCATGCATGCCATACGCGTCATCATCGGTGTGTCGGTGCTGTTGACGGTGCTGGCGCTGGCCTTGCGCACACGGTTGCTGGCCCGATTGAGCCGCTGTTCGGCCTACCCGTTGCGGGGCCGCGCCCAGGTGTTGGCCACAATGGCGGCCGGGGCGGTGCTCGGGGTGCTGATCACCCTGTCTTCGATCGGCGCCGGAGCCATAGGCGCCACATTGATTTTCCTGCTGTACCCGAAACTGGCCCCTGCCGAAGTCGCAGGCACGGACATTGCCTACGCGGTGCCCCTGACCGTGGTGGCCGCGGCGGGGCATTGGTGGCTGGGGCACCTGGACTGGTCGCTCCTCGGCACGTTGCTGCTTGGGTCCGTGCCGGGGATCTGGCTGGGCGCGCGGTTGGCCCGTGCCTTGCCCCAACGGTACGTGCGCGCCACCCTTGCCACCACTTTGACGCTACTTGCCGTTCGGCTGATTGTCTGAGGTGTTCGTGTCGATGGGCTGGCCACCCGCGGCCGGCGCGGACGCTGGCGCGCCAACAGCCTGTATCCCGTTGCTTTTCTCCGGTTTGGGCCGCAGTTCAACCATTCTCCCCAGGAACAGAATGGGGCCCGTGGGGGCGCCAGAGGGAGAGCCGCCAGCCTGCTCCTGCGTCATTTCGAAGAACTGATCGTCCGCGATGTCGCCCAGCGTTGCCGCGGGCACGACGGTGGCCTGGTTTGCCGGAACAATGCCCAATGAGCGCGGTGTCCGATCACGCGGATTGTGTGTCCACAGCTGCACGGCGGAATCGGTCGGGACGTCGATGTGGACTTCCGGGGTCATGACCAGGTCGTGCTTCTCGTCGAGCGTGACAATCCAGCCCGGCGTGGAGGTCTGGCCCGGTGCCTGGAGTATGGCCACGTGCGTGGGCGCGGGCGTGTTGACGACGGTCACGTTGGGTTTTGGCTTGTCGGCGGCGACGACGACGGTTGGATTTTGGTTGAGCGCATAGGTGGCCGCCGTGATGGCGAGCACGACGCTGAGGAGGCGCCAGAACCATAGTCCGCCCAGTGTGGCGGACCCGATTTTTCTGAGAATTCCCGGCGATGCCCGGCGCCGCTTGACCAGGGATATCTCGTGCCCCAGCGAGGCTTGAATGCGCTGGAGAAGGTGGGGAGGAGGGTTGATGGGCTCGAGCTCGTCTGTGAGGGAAAGGAAGAGCCCCTCCCATTTCAGGGCCGTGGATGCAGCCTGGGAGTCGCTGGCGAGCAATTGATTGACCTGGGCGCTTTCGTGCGAATCGAGCAGGCCCAGTGTGTACTCGGCGATCAGGAAATCATGTTCGGAGCCGCGTTCTATGCTCATGCGTGCCGCCCCTGAACCGCATCCAACCCCGTGCGCAGTTGTGTGCGAATCAGCTCCACCGGCGTCATCAACCGTGCGGCCATCTGATTGAAGGTTTGCCCATGATAGAACGCCATGAGCAGTGGCGCGCGCTGCATGTCGTCCAATTGGGCCAGGCTCTTGACCGGGGTCGACAGACAAGCCTTGACGTCGGTCTGCGACGAGATCGAGGTGGTGTCGTCACCGGGATTGTGGCTTTGCTGACGTATCTGGCTCAGCACACGGTAGCGCAGAATGCTGTAGATCCAGGCCCTGGCGGTGCCGGTGGATTCGTCGTAGTTGCCAGCGTTTTTCCAGAGCAGGATGAATGTGTCGCGCACCGCGTCTTCCGCTTCTTCACGACGGCCGAACATTTTCGTGCTCAGCGCCAGCATGCGCGGCGCTTCATGCTGGAATAGATCCCGAAGCGCGTTCTGCTTGCCGGCGGCGCAAGCGAGGAGCGTCGCTTCATAATCGAAGGGTGAAACAGCCATGGAATCTCCGGTTTTGTCCCTCTGAGGCGGGGTTATTGTATTAGGTGTTGCCTCCCTCGAAAGTTCCGATGGTTTTTCTGGGGGTAACAATAGATTGCCAGGCTGCCGGAAGTTGGCGGGATCCGACCACGGTTCGGCGCGGTTTACTATACGGCTTCACTCATTTGCCGGCTTTCCCGGATATCCACCATGCCATTTTTCCGCTTCAGCCGGACTCCCAGGTTGCGCAACGATTTTCGCACGCTGGCCTCACTGTTGCCCTACATCTGGGAATACAAGGCGCGCGTCGGGGTGGCCGTGGCCTGTCTGGTGTTGGCCAAGGTGGCTAATGTGGTGCTGCCCATATTCCTCAAGGACGTCGTGGACCGGCTCAGTGTGCCGGCCACACTGTTGGCCCTGCCAGTGGCGGCGTTGCTGGGATACGGCCTGGCCCGGCTGGCGACGAGTGTTTTCGCCGAACTGCGTGACGCCCTGTTCGCGCGGGTGACCCAGGGTTCCATCCGCCGCATTGCCGCGCGCGTGTTCGAACACCTGCTTTTGTTGTCGATGCGGTTCCACATGCAGCGCCAGACCGGCGGGCTGAGCCGCGACATCGAACGCGGCACCAAGGGCATCGGCTTCTTGCTGAACTTCATGGTGTTCAACATATTGCCGACACTGCTCGAGATCACGATGGTCACGGCCATTCTGCTGTGGCGCTACAACTATCTGTTCGCGGTCGTCACGCTGGGCACCATCGCCTGCTACATCGTCTTCACCTTGTTGGTCACCGAAAAGCGCATGGTCTATCGGCGCAGCATGAACACGCTCGACAGTTCGGCCAACAACAAGGCGGTCGATGCCCTGATCAATTACGAAACGGTCAAGTACTTCGGCAATGAGGGCTACGAACTGGGCCGGTATGACCGGAACCTGGCGAAATGGGTGGATTCGGCCGTCAAGAATCAGGTGTCGCTCAACGCGCTCAACATGGGGCAGGGGATCATCATCACGATCGGCATCACGCTACTGCTGTGGTTGTCGGCCCGAGGCGTGGTGCATAGAACCATGACGGTTGGCGATGTGGTGCTGGTATCGGCGTACCTGACCCAGCTCTATGCGCCCCTGAATTTTCTCGGGTTCGTCTATCGCGAGATCAAGAACGCCCTGGCCGACATGGAGCGGATGTTCGGGCTGCTCGAACAGGACCAGGAGGTGGCCGATCGGCCGGGGGCCCAGGCGTTGGATACTCGCCAGGCCGAGGTGCGGTTCGACTGTGTGAGTTTCGGCTACGAGGCGAACAGACAGATTCTGTTCGATGTGGACCTGGCCATCCCCGCGGGGCACACGTTGGCCGTGGTGGGCGCATCGGGTGCGGGCAAGTCGACCCTGTCGCGGCTGTTGTTCCGTTTTTACGATGCCACGGCCGGGGCGATCCGCATCAATGGCACGGACGTGCGCGATCTGACTCAAATCAGCTTGCGGCATCACATCGGCATCGTGCCCCAGGATACCGTGTTGTTCAACGACACGATTCTCTACAACATTTCCTATGGCCGCACCGGCGCGACCTTCGAGGACGTCGAGCGGGTGGCCCGCGCGGCCAGCATTCATGATTTCATCATGAGCCTGCCCGAGGGGTACCAGACCCAGGTGGGTGAACGGGGCCTGAAACTGTCTGGTGGAGAGAAGCAGCGTGTCGCCATTGCCCGCACGTTGCTGAAGGACCCTCCCATCCTGATCCTTGACGAGGCCACCAGCGCGCTCGATACCCGCACCGAACGCGCCATTCAGCGCGAGTTGGGACAGATCGCCCGCGACCGCACGACGCTGATCATTGCGCATCGCTTGTCGACCATCGTCGACGCTGACGAAATCGTCGTGCTGGATCAGGGGCGCGTGCTGGAGCGTGGGACGCACTGGGCACTTCTGCGAACGCAAGGCCGCTATGCGCAGATGTGGCGCATGCAGCAGGCTGACGAGCGGGAACAAGGCGTCCCGATCGGGAGGGAGGGCGGTGGGGGCGTGTCTGACGGTACGCCTGGGCGTCGCGAAGCGGGGCGGGAAAGTGCGCGGCCGGATGCGATGGATGTCGACGAATGGGGTGATGGCGCGGGCTACGGTTCCGGCGGCCGGCCGGCCGATGCGACGTGAAAGGCATTTCGTGAAAGGTGCCCGATTACCCTTGAGAGCCGCATGGATAAACGGTTTGCGATAGACATAAGCCAGAGGCCCCGGCTTGACCGAAACAGTACTAAAGCGGTACTATATTCCCACTGCAACGTGTCTGGAGACGCCGCCCGTGCTGCGTGTAAGCAAGATCATCGACTATGGCACCCTGGTGCTGACCTACATGGCCAGCTATCCGGATCGCCTGTTCAGCGCGGCCGATCTGGCTTGTACGCTGGGCCTGGGGCAGCCTGTGGTCAGCAAGGTGTTGAAGGCCCTGGGCCATCACGACCTGGTGAAAAGCAGCCGGGGCGCGAAAGGCGGCTATGCACTCAGCCGCGCACCAGAGCAAATTAGTATAGCCCAGATCATCGATGCGCTTGAAGAGCAGCCGTTCGGGCTGACCGAATGCAGCGCCACGCCTGGTGCCTGCTACTTCGAGGCGGGGTGCCACATACGGCCCAACTGGCAGCGCATCAATGCCATCGTCCGGCGCACCCTCGAAGACACCAGCCTGGCCGACATGATGCGGCCGACCACCGGTGATCGCGACACATCGGGTGTCCAGCCACAAGGGGGGCGCGAGGTTCCGTCCAGCGCCATTTCATGGAGTATCCGCAAATGAGCGTCACGCTCGCAGCAAAAGGGTTCCACCAATGAGCCCATTCATGGTTTCACGGAGCACGCACCAATGAGCACGGCCACTGAACAGATCGACTCCTATCTGGGGAGCGAATACAAGCCGGGTTTCGTCACGGAAATCGAATCCGACACACTTCCCAAAGGCCTCAGCGAAGACATCATCCGTCAGCTGTCCGCCAAAAAGAACGAGCCAGAATTCATGCTCGAATGGCGGCTGGCGGCGTATCGGCACTGGTTGACGATGCCGCAGCCGCATTGGGCCAAAGTGGAATTCCCACCGGTCGACTTCCAGGACATCCGCTATTATTCGGCACCCAAGTCGAAGAATAAAGACGGTCCAAAAAGCCTGGCCGATGTCGATCCCGAACTTCTCCGCACCTACGAAAAACTGGGGGTGCCGCTGCACGAACGCGCCAAACTGGCCGGCGTGGCGGTCGATGCGGTGTTCGATTCCGTGTCGGTGGCCACCACGTTCCGCAAGCAACTGGCCGAGGCGGGCGTCATATTCTGTTCATTCTCCGAGGCGGTCAAGGAACATCCCGATATCGTGCGCAAGTACCTGGGTTCGGTGGTGCCGCCCGGCGACAATTTCTACGCGGCGTTGAATTCCGCCGTGTTCTCCGACGGGTCGTTTGTGTTCATCCCCAAAGGGGTGCGTTGTCCGATGGAGCTCTCCACGTATTTCCGCATCAACGCGCAGGACACCGGCCAGTTCGAACGCACCTTGATCATCGCTGAAGAGGGCGCGTCGGTCAGCTACCTGGAAGGCTGTACGGCGCCCATGCGGGACGAGAATCAGTTGCACGCGGCCGTGGTCGAACTGATCGCGCTCGATGACGCCAAGATCAAGTATTCCACGGTCCAGAACTGGTACCCGGGCGACAAGAACGGCAAGGGCGGAATCTACAACTTCGTGACCAAGCGCGGCGAATGCCGCGGCCCCCGGTCGCGCATTTCCTGGACGCAGGTGGAAACGGGCTCGGCCATCACCTGGAAATACCCCAGCGTGGTGCTGCGGGGCGATGAGTCCGTGGGCGAATTCTATTCCGTGGCGGTTACCAACAATTTCCAGCAGGCCGATACCGGTTCCAAGATGACGCACATGGGGCGCAACACGCGCAGCACCATCATCTCCAAGGGTATATCGGCCGGACGCAGCAGCAACGTGTTTCGCGGCCTGGTCCGGGTCACGCCCAAGGCCGAGGGCGCGCGCAATTACACCCAGTGCGATTCGCTGCTCATCGGCAAGAAGTGCGCCGCGCACACGTTTCCCACCATCGAGGCGCAAAACCCCTCCGCCCAGGTCGAACACGAGGCGACCACTTCGCGCATCGGTGAAGACCAATTGTTCTATGCCATGCAGCGCGGGCTGTCGAATGAAGACGCCGTCTCCATGATCGTCAACGGCTTCTGCAAGGAAGTCTTCAAAGAGCTGCCCATGGAATTCGCCGTGGAAGCGCAGAACCTGCTCAACGTCAGCCTGGAAGGCAGCGTCGGTTAAGAAATCCCTTCAAAGATAATCATGCTCGATATCAAGAATCTTCACGCCTCCATCGGCGACAAGGCCATCCTGAAAGGGCTGGATCTCTCCATCAAGGCGGGCGAAGTCCACGCCATCATGGGCCCCAACGGTTCCGGAAAAAGCACGCTCGCACAGGTGCTGGCGGGCCGCGAGAATTTCCATGTTGATCAGGGCGAGGCCTCTTGGCTGGGTCAGGATCTGTTTTCGCTATCGGTCGAAGAGCGCGCGCGCTCCGGCCTGTTCCTGGCGTTTCAGTATCCCATTGAAATTCCAGGTGTCTCGAACGCCTACTTCCTGAAGGCGGCGGTCAATGCCGTGCGCAAGCATCAGGGCCTGTCGGAATTCGACGCCATGGATTTCATCAAGCGCGTCAAGGAAGAAATGAAGGCGGTGGGCATGCGCGAGGAATTCCTGTATCGCTCCGTGAACGAAGGGTTTTCGGGTGGTGAAAAGAAACGCAACGAGATTCTGCAAATGGCGCTGTTGCAGCCGCGGCTCGCCATTCTGGATGAAACCGACTCGGGGCTGGACATCGACGCACTGAAGGCCGTGGCCGAAGGCGTCAATCGCCAACGTTCACCCGATCGCGCATTGCTGGTCATCACGCACTATCAGCGTCTGCTTGATTACATCGTTCCCGATTACGTTCATGTGCAGTCCGACGGGCGCATCGTGCGTTCGGGCGGACGGGAACTCGCGCTCGAGCTCGAAGAGCGTGGCTATGGCTGGATCGAACCCCAGGCAACCGAGGCGCCCAAAGGCAAGGGTCGGCCAGGGGCGAAGGCATGAGCGCGGCGGAACCCTGGTCGGCCGACTTCCAGGCGCGCGCGGACGGCCTGTTCGGCGCGGCTGTTCCCTGGCTGGCTGGCACGCGGCGCCGCGCCATGGATCGTTTCGTCGCCGAGGGGTGGCCCACCACCAAGCAGGAAAAGTGGCATCACACGACATTGGCGGCGCTGGGCCAGACGTCATTCACCGCCGCGGTGGGTACCTGTACGCGCTCGCGCATAGAGCAGCTTCGTCATGGCGACGCCGGCCACTGGCTGGTCTTCGTCGATGGCCGCCACGCGCCTGAGTTATCCGACATCGGCACGCTCCCCGAAGGGGTCGAGCTGGGGCCGTTGTCGCGCGAGGCCGCCGAGCGCCCGGAGCGGCTCGAATCCTGTCTGGGCACCGAGTCGGATGGTTCCAGCGTGGCGGCGCTGAATCTGGCGCTGGCCTCCGACGGCGCCTTCGTGCGCATTGGCCGTGGCTGCGAGCTGGACGCACCGGTTCACCTGGTGTTTGTGGCCGCGGCGGAAAATGGCGCGGGGTTCGTGCGCAATGTGATTCTCGCCGAACCTGGCGCGCATGCCACGGTTGTGGAGCACTATCTGGGTGAAGGGGCCGAGGCATCCCTGACCAGCACGGTGACGCGCACCGTCGTGGCAGCCGACGCGCATCTCACGCACTTGAAACTGCAACAGGAATCGCCGCAGGCGTTCCATCTTGGCGTGCTCGATGTCGAACAAGCGGGCGGCTCGGTGTTCCGGTCGCATTCGCTGTCGTTCGGCGCGCGCCTGGCGCGCCATGACATCGCGACGGGGTTCTCCGGCGAGCATTGCGAAACCCTGCTCAACGGCCTGTATTACGTCAATGGCCGACGCCACGTCGACCACCATACCACCATCGTGCATGGGCAGCCGCATGGCACCAGCCGCGAATACTATCGCGGCATCCTGGCCGATACGGCGCGGGGGGTGTTCACGGGCCGCATCCTGGTGTCACCTGGCGCCGATGGCACTGATGCCGTCCAGCGTTCCGACAGTCTGCTGCTTTCCCGCATGGCGCGTGCCGATGCCCGGCCCGAACTGGAAATCTACGCTGACGACGTGAAGTGCGCGCACGGCGCCACGGTTGGCCAGATCGACGAGAACAGTTTGTTTTATCTGCGCTCGCGCGGGCTGGACGAAACGCATGCGCGCAATCTGGTGGTCTATGCTTTCGCGGCGGAGGCCTTGTCCCGCATCGACGACGAAACACTGCGGCGCCGGGCATCGACGGCCATCCAGGTACTTCTGCCCGGTGGGCGTGAATTGGGAGAACTGTCATGAACGCCCCTGATCTTCACGTGCGGCGCGCGCCCGGCGCCGATTGCGCAGCCGACTTCCCCATTCTGACCCAGACGGTGCGGGGCCAGCGGCTGGTCTATCTGGATAACGGTGCCACCACCCAGAAGCCGGCGTCCGTCATCGAATCGGAAGAGCGGTTCTATCGTCAGTCCAACGCCAACATCCACCGTGGCGTGCATTGGCTGTCGCAGCACGCCACTGATCTTTACGAAGCCGGGCGCGAGCGCGTGCGCACCCTCCTTAACGCCGCGCGCGCGGAAGAAATCGTGTTCACGCGCGGCACCACGGAAGCCATCAATCTGGTCGCGCAAAGCTGGGGGCGGTCGCAGCTCAAGCCTGGTGATGAAATCATCGTCAGCGCGATGGAGCATCATTCCAACATCGTGCCCTGGCAATTGGTCTGCCAGCAAACCGGCGCGGTGCTGAAAGTGATTCCCATCAATGACCGGGGCGAGTTGTTGATGGATGAATACCGGGCGCTTTTGGGCGACCGCACCCGCCTTGTCGCGGTGACACATATCTCGAATGCGTTGGGCACGATCAATCCGGTGGCGGAAATCACGCGTCTGGCGCGCGCCGCCGGAGCCCGGGTGCTCATCGATGGCGCACAGGCTGTTGCGCATCAGGCTGTGGATGTGCAAGCCCTGGATTGCGATTTCTATGCGTTCTCCGGCCACAAACTGTACGGACCCACCGGCATAGGCGCGTTGTATGCGCGGTTCGATGTGCTCGATGCCATGCCGCCCTGGCAAGGCGGGGGCGACATGATCCGCACCGTCAGTTTCGAGCGCACGACGTACGCGGCGGTGCCGCAGCGTTTCGAGGCTGGCACGCCCAACATCGCTGGTGTCGTCGGGTTGGCAGCGGCCATTGAGTACGTCACCAGCCTGGGCCTGGACGCAATCGCCCGCTACGAGCACGAGTTGCTGGAGCAAGCCGCGCACGCCGTTTCCGCCATCCCGGGGTTGCGGCTCATTGGCACGGCGGCACAGAAGGCCGGGATTCTGTCGTTCGTCATCGATGGCATTCACCCGCACGATCTGGGCACCATACTGGATACCCACGGCGTGGCCATCCGGGCGGGGCACCACTGCGCCATGCCGGTCATGACCCGATTCGGCATTCCGGGCACGGCGCGCGCATCCCTGGCGGTGTACAACACCGAGCAAGACGTCGCGGCCCTGGTCGATGCCCTGGGCCAGGCTCAGAAACTGTTTGGGGTGGGGCGACAAGCATGAGCGAGCATTTTGGCGATCTGCGCGAGCTCTACCAGGAACTGATCTTCGATCACAATCGCAACCCGCGCAATTTTCACGAACTGGCCGACGCCAACCGAAGCGCCGAGGGTTACAACCCGTTGTGCGGCGATCAGCTTACCGTTTATCTCAAGGTTGAAGACGGCGTCGTGTCCGATGCCAGTTTTGTCGGGCATGGCTGCGCCATTTCCACTGCGTCGGCGTCGCTCATGACCGAAGCCGTCAAGGGCAAACCCGTCGATGACGTGGAAGCGTTGTTTCGCGACATCCACGCCATGCTGACCGATGCCCATCCGGAAGGGCGGGATTTCGGCAAGCTCGAGGTGTTGTCGGGGGTGCGCGAATTTCCGGCCAGGGTCAAGTGCGCCACACTGGCCTGGCACACGTTGCACAACGCGATCGCCAGCGCCGGCGACGTTGCGCAAACCGAATAGAAGAGATCGAACATGCGTTACGAACGTCAGGAAGTGCTGGTCAGCCGGGACTGCCCGGCCGTCACGGTGCCGTATGGATCACCCGTCACCATCGAAAAAGGGTGTTTCGCGCAGATCACGCAGCAGCTTGGCGGAAGCTATACGGTGCTGGTCGAGGGAAACCTGTACCGGGTCGAAGGCGTCGATGCCGATGCCCTGGGGCTGGAACCCACCGACCCGGACAAACCCGCCGTGCCTGATGGACCAGTCACTGCCGAATCCGTTGAAGAAGCGGCGTGGGCACTATTGGCCACCTGCTACGACCCCGAAATTCCCATAGACATCGTCAACCTGGGGTTGGTGTATACCTGCAAGGTGCTAGCCGCCGGCAATGATCTGTATCGCGTCGATGTCGAGATGACGCTGACCGCGCCAGGCTGCGGCATGGGCACCATGATTGCCGACGAGGCGCGTGGCAAGCTGCAAACCATTCCGGGTGTGGATGAGGTGAAGGTGGATCTGGTGTGGGACCCACCCTGGAGCCGCGACATGATCAGCGAAGCGGCACGGCTCGAAATGGGGCTGATGTAAAAAGGGTCAAGACCCGAAATGGGCCGTGCGGTGAATACGTGCGGCCGTGGCGTGATCAGGAGCGCGGCTGTTTCGCTTGTTTGCCGTTCACCGGGTCCGCCTTGCGCCACCCCAATGTGGCGCCGCGTGAAAACGCGGCGTAGACCGCCGCATTCCGGTTGTGCACGGACAAGCGCTGGTACAGGGTTTCGGTGTGTGCCTTGGTGGTGGCCACCGAGATATTCAGTTCCCGGCTGACGCTTTTTATGGGGTACCCACGGGCCAGCAGCGCCAGGACTTCGTACTGGCGGGGCGTGAGGCTGAGCATCTCGGCCTCACTCGCGATGAGCGAGGGTGACAATGGCTGGGGTTCACCCGCTTCGAACGGCACGGTTGGTGGATGGTCGCTGCCGCGCATTTGTCGGGGTTCGGCCGGCGTAAGCAGATTGTCCGGTTGGGTCTCACCCGACAACAGTTTGGGGGGCGGCAGGCCTTTGTCGTACCAGCGGCGCCTGGGCGCGGCACCAGCAGGCGGGTGGGATTCGCTCTCGCGTTGCTCGGGATGAATGGCCAGATCGGGTGAGGGGAAGCATTTTCCGCCAGCCAGCACCAGGGTGATGGCCGCGGTGAGTACGTCGGGCGATGAATACTTGGAAATATACCCGCCCAGGACAGGGGGAAGATTGAGCAGCGAATAGGGGAGGATGGGCGTATCCGACAACAGGAGTATGCGCCGCGGTGAATAGCCTTGTTGGGCAGCGTTCACCAATTCCACCATGCGGTCGTAGGCATCAGGTACCGAGAGCAGCATCAGGTCCATGCCCTGCTGGTTCGGCATGCCGTTGAACAACTGGGCATAGTCGATGCCTTCGCCCGTGATGTCGAATGTCATCTTCTGCACCAGCTGCAGTATGCCCAGGCGAAGAAGCGCATTTGGCTCAACCACGATGACTGTGGCCATGGTTGTCATCCTTCTATTTATAGACGCGACGGTGGAGTAGGTGGGTGGTCGAGTGGATACCCGTCATGGTCTCGTCGCCCGTGGCTCTGAAACCGGTTCTTCGCTGCACTGTTGTCAGCGCTTGGTCACGTCCCTCCGGCTGGTTCGTTCTGCCAAGCGGGTTCAAGCCGCGATGGCGCACTGTTACGCGTTGGAAACGCTTGAATGTTGGTGGAACGCGCTATCGCCAACAACCACCGTAAAATTTCGTTCTATTATTACACATTGTGTCTGATTTCCCTCCAAAATTTCTTCCAGCCCGCAGTGGCGTTTTCCTGAATGCTCCGCTGAAGCGTGATACCGATTTCTGTTCCAGTTATATCTTGCCAGCGATTAATTTGTGTACGTGAATAGCGAAAATCTTCTGTGACCGGGATATCGAATCGCGCTCTGCGCGGTTGTTCCAGGCGTCAATCTAGCGCGGGCAGTCGAAATGATAGGTGCCAGCGGGGTTGCCGTTCTCGACCAGGATCAGTTCGATTCGGCACTGGTCATTCTTCCCCACACTGAGGGAGAACCGCGAGAGTGCCACAGGTTGGTTCGCGAGAACCTGGATGCCTCCGCTTTGAGCAATGCGTGACGACCCGCCCAATCCCTGCTTGACGGCCCGCAGAGTGTAATGAAGATTGCCGCTTTCCTTGCTCCGCACGTAGGGGATGATCACGCTGGGGTGGGTGTTCGGCACGGTTTCGAGCCAGACCTGCAGGTTAATGTCTGCCGCCATCATGATGTGTGCCTTCCTTGTACGTCGGCCTGGCGGCACAGGCGGCTCCGGAGAGCCTCCTGTGCGCCAGCTCGTACGAACGGACTACGTACCGAGATCAATAACCACGCTGGGTGATGGTGCTGATGTTCCGGACTCCCCATTGCATCGCGGTGGCGTTCAGACTGGACCCCATCTGGGAGATGTTCGCCGTGTTGTTGCAGCCGACCTGGAAGGCTGTGGCGTCCTGGTTGGTGCCGTATGATTGGTGGACGTTGGCAACGTTGTCGAACCCATACTGGTCGGTTGTGGACTTGGCATTCGTGGTGTGGGATTGCGTCGAATTGGAGTAGTTGTTGACTCCGAATTGATGCACGGTGATGTCGTTGCCGTTGCCAGTGTAGTCCTGGGAGGCCTTGGCAACGTTGAGGGCGCCAAGCTGGCCGATGGTGGCCGTGGCGTTCCCGTTGTACGCCTGGGAAATTTCGGCGTCGTTGTTGTAGCCGCCCTGGTACGTGCTGCCGGTGCTGGTGGCGAATGCTGCAGTGCCGGCGAAGGCCAGGGCAAGACCGGACGCGATTGCGCAAAGCGTGGTTTTCATGGTGAATCTCCTCATGAGTTTCAAGACCTGTACAAAATGCGCTGCCCGGCGGCCTTGGAACCGAGCGTTGCGGGAATCATCGAATGACGTTCAGCCTGTAGCCATTGCCGATCTGGTTGACGACGAGCGGCACAGGGCTTGGTTGTGTTTGCACGACCATGGCTTCGTTCTGGTTGCCAAACTGATTGACCATGACGCCGACGCCGCTGGCGCTCTGATAGGCAAACGTTGAATTGCCATTGCCGAATTGGTTGGCGATGGCCTGATCGTTGAGGCCGGTTTGCGTGATGCTGGCGGTATTGGCCACGCCACTCTGGTTAACTTCGGCTGTCTGGCGTGCTCCTGTTTGGCTGATGTGGCTGGTGTTGTAGTAGCCAAACTGGACGGACGACGCCTTCAGCGACGCGTTGCTGTATTCCGATGGCGGCAGCTCGGATGTCGAGGCCAGGTCGGGGCTGCAGTAGCCCGTCAGGGGGCTGGCCGTCAGCAGCACCAGTGCGCACAGCGAGGCGCCGCGCCGCCCGAAGCGGGAGAGGGTTTCACGAGTGAGCGAGGTTCTGAATTGGGTCATGACTGTCTCCGGAAAGATCGGTGTCACCGTGCTCAAAGAGTCGGCTTCTTCGTCTCGACGGCGGGAGCGGGCTCGCCATCCAGTGAAATGGCCTTGCGCGGCGTGACCGTGACCGCGTAGTCACTGGCGCTTCGCAGGTACCGCTGGATGATGGGTGAGTTCCAGTCGCTGGGGTTTTTCAACTGCCATTCGTGGTCTTTCAAGCCCTGAATGGTCAGGTGCATCACAGCCGCGTCTATGGCTTCCTTCACGCACAACTGCGCGGGTTCGTTGTGGGTGATGCCGCCCTCGACTTCGAGCAGGTCATAGAAGTTGACGAACTTGAAGAGGCTGGGATGGATCTCGTATGAATAAATGGTCTTGGTTGTGGAAACGCTGTTCAGGATCTCGCCGGTGTCGACGTCGACCGCGCGTAGATTGACCGTGACCTGGTCCACGCTGTATTGCGTCGACATGCCGATGCCCAGGAATTCCGCACCCAGGCCACCTGTGCGCACGTTGCTGTCGTACGCGATGATGCCGCCGTCGAAGATGATGGAAGCCGGCAGCAGGTTGGGAATGGCAGCGGCGGGTTGGCCGCTTTTGGCGTCACGCTCATCCACCGCGCGCAGGACACGTCGTTCGGTCAGCAACGATTGCAGTCCTTCACGCTCGACGGGGATGTACCAGCCCGAATCCCTCAGGGCCTTCATCAGCATGGACGCTGCACCTTGTGTGACGGCTGTGGAGAACGCGCTGTCAGGCGACGGTTTGTATTGCCCGGTTTCGTCACGGAAGCCATAAACGGCGGCCACGATTTTCTTCTTGGGGGGCGGTAGGCGCATCAGATCCAACGCGGATGGCGTCGCCGGCGTCAGCTTGGCTTCAGCCGAAACATTTGACGGCGGATGCGGAATGGCGCATGCCGATAGTGCCAGGGTGGCGACCAGACCCAGGCACAACCGAGTGGTGCGAAAGGTGGATCGGTGGCGAGGAAAGTTGCGCTCGTTCATGGCGGCACCTTATTTTTGGGATGAGCCGATTTGCGTGGTGACGGGTTGACCGATCGGGGGATTCTGGACGGTGATGGTGGTGCCCGTTGCTGTCTGCAAATCTCCGGTGTTGGCCAGATCGGGATTCAGCCCCATGTTCCCCAATAAGCCGCCCACATCAGGCAGGGGCGCCTGATGGTTGTTTTCTGCCTGGGCCTTGCTCAGCAGATACGTACCGTTCAAGGGGTTGCCACCAAAGGATGGATTAACCGGTGTGTAGATCAACTGGCTCGCCATGGACGGTGCGGCCGCCAGTGCCAGCGCTGCCGCCATAGGGGCGAGGACGCCGACCCGCCGGAATATGTGCGTGGTATTGAAGGCTTTCATCTACATCTCCTCGGGACCCAGGTCGGCGCTTTTGAACTGCTTGCGCTCGGCATCGATTTCAGTAATGTTCGTGTAGGCGGTTTCAACCGCGAGCTTGCTTTCCTTTCTGACGCCAGACCGCGCCGGTGACAGAAAGGTGTGATACACACGGATATCCCGGTAACTGACCCAGATTTCGCTGCCGTACTGGGCCGTTGGGCGCTCATACACCGTGATGTTGAACTTCGAATCTGGATGCACCGCCTGCCAGACTTCCGAAAAACTCCGATAAAAATCAAAACCCAGGACAGTCATCGTGCGATTGATGATCAATCCCCCCAGAGGCTCGTTGTTGATGCTGCCCGCATCCAGGTTCGTCCCTTGAACGGTCGGGCCCGCCGGTTTGGCGGGCGCCCTGGTTTTGGCCAGGGCTGGTTGAAGCACCGTCAGAGCCAACACCAGCACACCAAGTTGTATGCGGGGCCGCAACACTTTGAACCTCCTGTCACCAGCCTTGTTAAGGGAAATGCGTCAGGCGCCATGCCGCGCTCTTCCTTCAATTTCCCGTGTTACAAGCCAGGATGCGTTTCTTAACTTTTTGACACGGGTTGCGTAGGTGAAATGGTAGGCATCTGGCCTGTCTCAAAACATAGGCGGGAGGGCCTAGGGCGTTCGCTAGAAAATGGCCTAGTACCTAGGCTATATGGCCTAGTACTTATGGTGTTTTTCTCTATGAGAAAACACAGATCAGTCTCAGCATCGGTGCCTGTGCGGATTCGGATGAGGCCAGCGCGGTCGGCCTTGGGGAATTCAGCGCGTGGCCTGTATTGGCGCCGTTTTCCCTGCGCTGCGAAGGTGCGTGGCATTACAGATTGATGAAATCGGATTCATCAATCAGGGCTGGGGAAAAATAGGTATATCGCGGCTCAGGCGCGCGAATCGTCGGTTGCGAGGGGTATTGTCGCGTTCCGCTGACGTGTGGCTGAATCCGGAGGATGCGGCCGGTGGAATGGATTCGGGTGTTTGGACAAATCAATTGTCGTCGGGTAGGCAGCCTGCGGCGTACCGCACAGCGATGGGATGTGGGGGGCGAACAGCGAAAACGAAGAGACCCACAAACTCCGGGCCACTTCAAGCCCTTGCGCTAAAATTCCCGTTGGACCAGGCCCGATCATCCAGGGCATCTGGCCCTGAGCCCTCATCATCAGCAGGCTGTGCCCGCTTGCGGCGCCGGCCCACTTTCAGGAACCCTCCATGAGCAATCCGCTCAAGACACGGCTGACCGACTCGGTCAAGGACGCGATGCGCGCCAAGGACGCTCCCCGCCTGGCGACGCTGCGGTTTCTTCTGGCGGCCGTCAAACAGAAAGAAGTGGACGAACGGCGGGATCTCGACGATGCGGATATCATCGCGATCATCGAAAAGCAGGTGAAACAGCGGCGCGAATCCATCGCCGCCTTCGAGCAGGCGGGCCGGGTCGAAACGGCCGAGTCTGAAAAGGCCGAGCTGCGCATTCTGCAGGAATTCCTGCCGCAACAAGCTTCCGAGGAAGAAGTCCGGGCCGCAGTGGATGCTGCCGTGGCCCAGGTCGCGGCCCAGGGTATTGGCGGCGCACCGGCCATGGGCAAAGTGATGGGTTTGGTGAAGGCGTCACTGGCGGGCCGCGTGGACATGACCCGGGTTTCGGCCCTGGTGAAGCAAGCGTTGACCGGGAACTGAGCTTCAGCGGTAGGCGAAACAGACCGACATGTCCATGCGCACCGACTGTCGCATGGCGTCGAGCGCCTCGGCATTCCAGGGTTTGTGCCCCCAGACTGTTTGTGTCAGGCGGGTGTGCTTGGCGTCGGTGGCCTCCAGCACGGTGCGGGCGACAACCGTCCCGCCAAAAGGCGCGACGACATCGACCTCGCCCGATTGCGTGGCGGCGTCCACCCGGGAGTGGATCGTGTAGGCGCCGTTGCCCCGCAGGCATTCATCGGCCTGATTCTGCACCCGCAGAAACACCGTGCGGTAATCACGCGGCACTGTGTACGATATCGACGGCGAGTCTTTGTTAATGCCCAGTGCGCAACCGGCCAGCGCCAGAGTCGTCGCGAACACAATGCCGCATCGGATGAATCTCATTGCTCAAACCCCATTGTCTGAATGGCAGGGACCGCTTTGGGGTTCCTTCGAACCAGTCGCCGCGCCACACGTCGTCAGTCGGCAGGGGTCCAGTTTAGTACGCGGGGCCTGCAAAACGAAACAGTTTCGATCGATGGTGTGAACCGCGCGTTGTCGGGTGCGGGAGGCATCAAGCAAGCCGGCAGGCCGATTCGCCATCGAGCGAGGGATAGTCCACGTAGCCTTTGCGGCCGCTTCCATAAAATGTGCTCGTGTCGCACACGTTCAAGGGCGCTCCCTCGCGCAACCGGACGACAAGATCCGGGTTGGCGATGAATGCCTTGCCGAAAGCCACCGCGTCGGCGGCCCCACTGCCCACCGCTTCCTGGGCCAGGGCCAGATCGTAACCGCCATTGACGATCAAGGCGCCACCGAATTCCTGTTTGATCGTGGCGGTGAGGCCACGCTCGTCATTGGCTTCCCGCACCACGAGAAAAGCGATCCGACGCTCCCCAAGCGTGTGGGCGACATGGGCGAACAATGCGAAGGGGTTGGAATCCCGGGCCGAATGCAGCGCGTGATGCGGCGATAGATGAACGCCAACCCGCTCACTTCCCCACACGCCGATGCAACCATCCACGATCTCCAGCAGGAAGCGCGAGCGATTGCCGATGCCCCCGCCATACGCATCGACCCGGTGATTGGCGCCGTCCCGCAGGAACTGGTCGATCAGGTACCCATTGGCGGCGTGGATCTCGACCCCGTCGAACCCCGCCTCTTTGGCATTGCGCGCGCCTTCGACGAAATCCGCGATGACCGCGCGTATCTCGGCGGGATGCAGTGCGCGCGGTACCGCGTATTCGCGCTTGGGCTGGATCAGGCTGACATAGCCCTCGCAGCGAATCGCACTGGGCCCCACCGGCATTTGGCCATTGAGGTATTCCGGATCGGATACCCGCCCCACATGCCAGAGCTGCAGGAAAATCCGGCCTCCCTTGTCATGAACACTACGCGTGATTTGCTGCCAGCCTTGCACTTGCTTGTGGGACCAGATGCCGGGTGTATCCGGATACCCCACCCCTTGCGGCGACACTGACGTGGCCTCGGTCAAAATCAACCCCGCGCCGGCGCGCTGCTCGTAATATTCGCGCATCATGCCGCCGGGCACCCGTCCGGGAGCCGCCCGTGTGCGCGTCATGGGGGCCATGACGACACGGTTCTTCAGCGAAACAGCGCCAAGACGAACCGGATCAAACAAGCTGGTCATAATGCTATTGAGTCCACAATCAAGGTAAACCCTAGTTTGCCTGAAATTTTAACTTAGCATGCAAATTGACCATGATGACAATACAACTTTGACGAAAATTCACTGTTGCGTCGGGTTTGCGGGTGGCGGACGGGGCTGGGCACTAGTGATCATGCTGGAGGCCCGGATCGGCTCCGGAAACTATGCTAGAATTCGCTTCTTTGCTGAGCGGGGCCATGTGTTTCGCCGGTGTGAAAACAGCTCGGGCCATGCACCAGGGTGGGTTTTCAGCAGCAGTTTCGGGGCGTAGCGCAGCCTGGTAGCGCACTTGCATGGGGTGCAAGGGGTCGCGAGTTCGAATCCCGCCGTCCCGACCAATAAAATCAAGGGCTTACAGATGAATGTCTGTAAGCCCTTGTTCTATTATGGGCGCTGTGGGTATGGGTTCCACCCCATTTTCGTGCAGAACCCAATGGGAGCAGGCCCTACGTCATGGACCCTCTGTGTCCCCCTCATCGACCAACCCGGACTTCCCACAACGGCTTTGTCGGCACCCGTGATCAATGGAAATCACGGCTACGCACCCCCAGGCCACCCAGCATGGTGTTGAGGTTGGTCAGGGACTCGGCGATCAGGTGGCCGACGCCCTGGTGGGTTTGCCAGACGCCGTCGACGCCCAACAGGCGGGCGCACAGCAGTTCGGTGCGCTGACGCGCCGCCAGCTCGGGTCGGACGATGACGTTGACGGTGCCGGTCTCATCCTCGAGACTGACGAAGATGACGCCCTTGGCTGTCTGGGGTCGCTGACGCATGGTGACCAGGCCGCAGGCCCGCGCTCGACGTCGATCGGGATAGCCGTCAAGCAGGAGGCGGGCTTGATTGTATTGTGATGCCCGCAGCGCGGGGCGCAGCAGCGCCAGTGGATGGGGGCCCAGCGTGAATTGGGTGGCTTCATAGTCGGCGATGGTTTCCATGCCTTGCCCTGGCGCCGCCAGTTCGGGCTGTTCGGTTTCGCGGATGGGTGAGGCTTCGAGCAGATCGAGGGACCGGGGCAGAGCCGCCTGCCAGCGGGCTTGGCGACGGTGTCCGGCGATCGAGGCCAGGGCATTGGCATTGGCCAGGCAGTCCATGTCGTGGCGCCTGAGCCGCGCCCGTTGCGCCAGATCCTGGGGATTGCTGAAGTCACTTTGCACACGGGCCGCCTCGATACATTGGCCCGCTTCCCGGGACAGCCCTTTGACAAGATGCAGGCCCAGGCGTACCACTGGCTGTGGTTCGTCGTTCGGTGTCGACATGGTCGCGCGGCCCGGGCCGGCCGGCGGTGTCAGAGCAGTGTCCCACCCGCTTTCATTGATGTCGATGGGTAGGATGATGACCCGGTGGCGGCGGGCATCCTGGATCAACTGGTTGACCGAGTAGAAACCCATGGGCTGGGAATTCAGCAACGCGACCAGGAACGCCTCGGGCTCGTGACGCTTGATCCAGGCGCTGCAATAGGCCAGCTTGGCGAAACCGGCGGCGTGGCTTTCCGGGAACCCGTATTCGCCGAACCCTTCGAGTTGCCTGACGATGGATTGGGCGAACGCGTCGTCGTAGCCGTTCTTTTTCATGCCTTCCAGCAGTTTCTGGTGGAATTTATCGACCCCTCCTTTGCGGCGCCAGGACGCCATGGCGCGTCGCAGTTGGTCGGCTTCCCCCGGGGTGAAGTCGGCGGCGGTCACGGCGATCTGCATGACTTGTTCCTGGAAGATGGGCACACCCAGGGTGCGTTCCAGAATGCGTTCGATGGCCGGATTGGCGTAGGGGATGGGGCGGTTCTGTGCTTTTTGCTGGCGGCGTTGCAGGTAGGGATGAACCATGCCGCCCTGGATGGGGCCTGGCCGCACGATGGAGACCTGGATCACCAGATCGTAGAAACTCCTGGGAGCCAGGCGTGGCAGCATGCTCATCTGCGCCCGCGACTCGATCTGGAACACGCCGATGGTGTCGGCCCGGCGGATCATTTGATAGGTGTCTTCGTCGCGGGGCGGAATATCGCCCAGGGTGAACGGGGTTTGGCGCCGGATCGAGATCAGTTCCAGCGCCCGGCGCAGGGCGGACAGCATGCCCAGGGCCAGAATGTCTACTTTGAGTATTCCCATGGCGTCGAGATCGTCCTTGTCCCATTGCACGACGCTGCGCTCGGGCATGGCGGCGTTTTCCACGGGTACAAGCCGCGACAGGTTGTCGGCGCAGATGACGAATCCGCCTGGATGCTGGGACAGGTGACGCGGGAAGCCTTTCAGTCCATTCGCCAGCGCGGCCCAGAGCCGCACAGTGCGCGTAGGGCCGCCAAGCCCGGGATGCGCGGCCAGCTCATCGAGCAGGGCTTGGGACCCGCCGCGATACCGCAGCGATGCCGTGACACTGTCGATGAGGCCCGGGTCGAGGCCCAGCGCTCTGCCGCTGTCGCGCAGCGCGCCCCGCGTCCGGTACGTGGAGACCACGGCCGTGATGGCGGCGCGGCGGCGGCCGTATTTGCGGTAAACGTATTGAATGACCTCTTCGCGCCGATCATGTTCGAAGTCAACGTCGATGTCGGGGGGCTCGTTGCGTTCGCGGCTGATGAAGCGGGCGAACAGCAGGTTGCCGTTTTCCGGATCGACCTCGGTGATGCCCAGGCAGTAACAGACCGCTGAATTCGCCGCCGAGCCGCGGCCCTGGCACAGGATGCCGCGCTGCCGGGCGAACCGGACGATATCGTGAATGGTGAGGAAATAGGCTTCATAGCCCAGTTCGGTGATGAGATTCAGTTCGGCGTCGAGTTGCTCGCGCAGTGCGCCACGGAGGCCTTGCGGATAGCGTTTGGCCGCGCCGAGATAGGTTTCCTGGCGTAGCCAGGATGCGGCGGTGTGGCCGGCCGGCACGGCTTCTTCAGGGTAGCGGTACTTGAGCTCATCAAGGGTGAACGAGCACATCGTGCTGATGACCAGGGTTTCCCGCAATGCCTCGGCGGGGTAGAGCGCCGCCAGCGCCATGCGATGGCGCAGGTGGTGCTCGGCATTGGGCCGCAGCGCGTAGCCGCAATCGCGCACGGGGGTCTTGAGCCGGATGGCGGCTAGCGTGTCGTGCAGAGGCTGGCGGGACCGCGCATGCATTTCCACCCCGCCAATGGCGGCGAGCGGCACCGGGTACAGCCGGCTGGCGAGCTCCAGCGTGGCCCGGTGCTGTGCGTCGTCGTGCCGGTTGTGCAGGGCGAGCCCCAGCCAGAGCCGCCCCTTGAACAAAGGCAGTAGCGATTCGAGCTGCTGGTGCAGGGCCTTGGGTCCGGTGCCGTGGCGGGGGCGGAAAATGACCAGGCAATCGGGCAGACCCCGCAGATGAGCCTGATTGCCTGGCGGATGGGCCAGAAGGTCGAGTCCGGCGGCATAGGCGCCTTTGGGGCTGGCGGATCGGGCAAGGGTGATGAATTCCGACAGGTTGCCATAACCGTTCAGGTTGCGCGCCAGGACGATGAGCTGCGGGCTGTCCGTTTCATGTGTTGTGGAATCGCCGGCGCCGAGCGTGTCGCCGGCCAGTTGAAACCGGCTTCCCATGATCAGCTTGAGGCCATGTGCGCGGGCCTCGCCCCAGGCCCGGACGACGCCGGCCAGGGAGCAGTCATCGGCCAGGGCCAGCGCTTCATAGCCAAGCTTCGCGGCGCGGGCAATGAGTTCCTCGGGATGCGAGGCGCCTCTGAGGAATGAGAAATTCGACAGGCAGTCCAGTTCCGCATAGCGGGGGGGGATAGGAAGAGGTGACATGATCAAGGGGCTTGTCGGTCACCCGTACAGACCATGCAGGAACCAGCGCCCCCCCGACGGGTCGTGCCGCCGATACACCCAATAGCGGACGGCATGGGCATCCTGGGCGACGAAATAGTCGCGCTGTTCGTGGCCGGAATCGCTCCACCAATCGCTGGCCAGGCGTTCCGGGCCGCGCAGCAGCCGCAACGCCGCCCCTTTGTAGACGGGGCGGTCGTTGTGCGTGTTCAGGGGAATGGCGGTCAACAGCCAGAAAGGACGGGCATCCGATGCGAACACCGAGGCGGGGTGTGGTGCCTCGGTGTTCTGGGTGGTGACGGGAACCCAGGCGTTGGCTTTTTCAGGCAGATGATGGGCCAAGGGGTGGGCGCGGCGTACCTGCCCGGCACCCAGGCGGGCACATAGAAGATCAAGCAACTGCTGTTCGGCAGTGTGTGCCGGGTTGAGTTCGGGGAACAACCCCGCCTCGGGGGATGGCCTGGTGCCGAGGCGTGGAATGGTCAGTGCGAGGCCGATGATCGAGGGCATGGGGGGCATGCGCCGCAGATGCTCGATGAGCAAGTCCTTGAATTCGCCGGAGTGCCAGCGAGGATGGGCCAGTTCGATGGCCAGCACCGTCGGTGGTGCCGCGTTGCGGCCTTTTTCGTGGAAGAAGCGGAATTCCAGAGCCTGGGCGGCGGCGTTTCTTGCCCGCAGCCAGCCGCATAGCTGATCCACCAGTTGCGTCGCGGCGGCCTGAATGGCGTGAAGGTGTTCGAGTCGGTCGGTGTCGATGCGCAGGGAAAAGAGATCGGGGGTTTCGAGCCAGGCATGATGCGTCTGGAGGCGGCCGTAGGCGGCGTCCAGGCTGTCAGGCAGTTCTGGCCCGGCGCGCTGGCGCAGACCTTTGCGAGGCAACTTGCGCAGTTGTGCGAGCGTGATGCAGCCTATGCCTTCGAGCCAGTCGAGGTAAGGCCGCGCGGCGGGCAGGACGCCGACGGGCAGGGCGTCGAGCAGGCGGAGCAGGGTTTCAAGACACAGGGCGCGGCGGCGTCCTGGTGGTTCGCGCAGCGCGAGCAGCAAGGCACCTTCTGATGTGGGGGCCATGCCGGCGGAAAACCCGGGGGCAAGCAGGTTGGCCGAGCACAGAAACGCCCGCCACAAGGCGCGGGGGCCATGGAATAACGCCAGGCTGGCGCCCACGTCCAGAACCAAGGCGTGTTCGCCGCGGATCGCGATATTCGGCGTGTACTGTTGCAACCCCAGTGCGATCCGCCGCAGGAATGCGTCCCGGGCGCCGGGGTCGTCATCGGCCAGAACGATACCTGGTGCCAGGGCCAGCGTTGTGCCGAGCCGCAGGCCAGGGCGTACGCCCAGACGCCTGGCCTGCGCCGAGCAGGTGTGGACACGGTCTTTGCACAGTGTGGCCGCCAGTGGGGCGTTACCCCGCCAGCCCGGGATGGACGCGTCCAGGCTGTGTTCCGGCAAGTGCAGGCAGATCCAGAGGGGCATGATCGGCGTCGTGGGCATGTGGGTGGAGCGGGATGGATACGGGGTGGTCGCAAAGCGGACCCTGGCGCTTGATGATGGAGATTTCGAGCCCTTGCATCGCGGGACGCAAGCGCAGACGCAGTGGCGCCACACTGGGTTGCCGCAGCGCGGTCTCGGGGCGTAGAAGAAAAAACAGTGCGGTGCCGCCACGCGCGGCCAGATGCAGGCGGCGCAGCGCGGATGATGGGGTACGGTCGACCCAGCACAGAAGTATTGCCTGGCTGTCGTGGCGAAGGATTTGTTCGGCGGCCCAGAGGGCGTCGTTGGCTGAGCGGGGGGTGATCCAGAGCAGCCTGCGCCAGTCGAGACGCCAGTTGGTGCAGCAATGTGTGCAAGGTTCCCCCGGGGGTCGCACCAGTGCGATGCGTCGTTGAGCCAGGCGGGTCAAGGCGGGGCGCAACAGATTGATTTCGCCGATGCCGGGTTGGTCGCAGACGAGTTCCACGAGCGAACCCAGTGGCCAACCCAGGCCGGGAAGCTCGTGATCAAGCCGGGCAAAGCCAGTGGGAACGGTATCCTGGCGAGGCGCGTGCAGGCTGGCCGCGCGCCAGAGCGCGGGGTGTATGCGCTCGGGGTGCGCCGGTGGATGCGCTGTTGGATGGATTGCTCCGGTTTTCATGGCCAGACAGGATTGTGGGTGATGCGGTAATTTTACTGTATAAAAACACAGTTATTTTGATCCTGAAACCACCTGACCGCAAGAGATCAACAATGCTAGTATCGAAACGTCGGTTGTTTTGAATATGTCGAATCCGCCATCAACCAGCTTGTGAGGCACGACACCGGGTGCGGGCACGCAGTCGCGTGGCGGATTTTCATGTACGGTGGCTTGCGCTCGATTTCATGTCTGATCAATCATCATTACCTCCCAAGCCCTTGGTTGTCTTGCCAGAGGCGCCGGCTCCCGCCCAGCTTTTCGTGCTGTTCCATGGCGAATCCTCAAGCCCCAGGCAACTGAGCGGGCTGGCCGCCGCGCTCAGGCAGGCCTTTCCGCAGGCCGCCATCGTGTTGCCCCACGGCCCGATCCGGATCGGGACCGATATCTACGACTGGGTCGGCAATACCTCCCCCGATACCCGGACCGAGGCCTCACGACTGGCCGATGCCGTATCGGCGTTGGCTGGTTTGGTCCAGCAGCTTCAGCAGCACTATGGGCTGTCGGGTGAACACACGGCGTTGGCGGGATTCTCCCAGGGGGCATCGCTCATACTGGAAGCCTGCACCCTATGGCCCGATCTTGCCGGGCGGGCCTTGTTCTTCTCGGGCCGGTATGATCACCTGCCTTTGGCGGCGCCGCCGAAAACGACCCTGCATTTCCTGCACGGGACCGACGACGACATGGCGCCGGTGGCGCGGGTCGGTGAGGTCCATGCCAGGCTGGCGGAATTGCGGGGCGATGCCACGCTGGACGTGGCATCGTCCGTCGGCCATGAACTACACACGGCGTTGATTGCACAGGCCGTGCTGCGCTTACAAACCTGTGTGCCATTGCGCAGCTGGGAAAAAGCACTGAATGAGCTGGAGGCCCGTGATGCCGGTGATTCCGCCGTATCAGGCAACGAGGGCCGTACGTTGCATTAATGATCGTAACGACGTTGCACTTGCAGAGCCTCAAGGTGTGTAGGCACTTGAACCAAACGGTGCATTAGGCGTGGGTGATTTCGAACGGCCAGTCATGCCGCTGCGTCATGCCCCCATCAGGAGCGTAACTGGCCTCGCTCAAGACCGCGCGCCCGCTCGCGTGGATGGCGACGACGGTCGAGCACCGGGTGCCGTATTCGGGGCTCACGATGAACGGGCTGCTCAGCAGGCGCTCGCGCTCGCGCGGGATGCCGGTGTCGGGCAGATCGGCATCATCGGCTTGGGCACCATCCCTGAGCAAGGCGAACACAGGTTCGATCGATTCGTTCAGTTGTGCCAGCGCGAGATCATCCATGGCTTGGCGCAACCGCCTGGCTTTGGGCCATGGGGTATCCAGAAGATGGTTCGACAGCACATGGCTGCCGGGTCCCAATGAGCGGGGAGAGGCGTCGGGGGCGCGATTGCCGATATAGAAACAACTATTCATGTCGCCGACGATCAGGTTGAAACCGTTATAGATGCCGGCGCAGTCCGACACTGCCGCGGCATAGTCCAAAGGCGTGGCGTGGCCGATCAGGAAATCGCCCACCAGTTGTCCGCGCGACGGTGCGTTCGGCAGAAAGGCGGATGGATCGCGGTAGTTGGTCAGGAGCGCGTAGCGGCCCTGGCGTGTCACCCCCAGCCAAGTGCCGCCCGCGACGCGGTCAAGGCCTGCGATGACATTGGGAAAATCAGACCATGGCGCGGCTGGCCGGCTGGCCCGGGCATGGAATTCGTCACGATTGGCGGCGATGAACAACGGCCATTCCGGATGGCGGCCCAGAGCCAGATACGCTATGCACATAGCTGGATTCTAGACTAGATCCGGGTCAAATCCAGCCTAGTGTCCTGCTCACACTAAAAGAAGCCTTGCGCTGACAGGTGGATAGGGGTCGGGCCCTAGAGCATGGCGACGTTGAATTCCTTCTCGACCAACTGGCGAACCCGTATGGCGTCGCCAAAGCGAGAATAGCTTCCGGTGGAGTCGAGCAGGACGATGGCTATGGGGCGCTTGTCGATGTGGGCCAGCATGACCAGGCATTCACCTGCTTCGTTGATAAAGCCGGTTTTCGAGATCTCGATATCCTTGTGCCAGCCGGGATTGCGCATCAGGGCATTGGTGTTGTTGTAGACCAGGGTGCGACCCTTGGCGATGGTGACCTGTTGGGTGGTATCGGTGGTGAAGCGGTGGATGAGTGGCTTCTTGCTGGCCGCGACCAGCAGTTTGACCAGATCGCGCGGGGTGGAGACGTTGTCGCTGGACAGGCCGGTGGGTTCGATGAAATGCGTGCGGCGCATGCCCAGCGTGCGCGCCTTGTCGTTCATGGCGCGCACGAACGCCGGCATGCCGCCAGGATAATTGCGCGCCAAGGCATGGGCTGCGCGGTTTTCGGAGGACATCAGCGCCAGATGCAGCAATTCATGTCGGCTGAGCCGGGTGCCGACCCGCAGGCGCGAACGTGAATGACGCAGGTTGTCGACGTCGGCTTCGGTGATTTCCAGGATTTGGTTCATGTCCTGGTGCGCGTCCAGAACGATGATGGCCGTCATCAGCTTGGAAATGGAAGCGATGGGGTGGATCTGGTCACTGTTCTTGGAGTACAGAACAGCGGAACTGCCAAGATCCTGGACGAACGCGGCTTCGGAGCGGAGGGGGGTGTGGCGCGTCAGCGAATTGATTGCGCTGCTGGAGTCGATGCGCTGGGCAAGCTTGCTTTCGTGGCTGACGTTGTACGACACCTGGTGTGAGTCGCCCGCGCGCGCCACCGTATGCAGGCGCTTGCGATGGATGACGCGGCCATGGGCGGCGGTTTTGTGCCGAATGGCTTTTCGGGTGCGGTGATGCGTGGTGTGTCGTGTGTGCGAGGATGTTTTCTTGGCTGTGTGCGTGCCGGCGGTTTCTTGGGAAGAGGTGGTCTGCGCGTTGGCGGCCGTACCCAGCCCAAGCATGCAGGCCAGGAAAGAGAACAGAATCAAACGCGTGGTCCGGTTCCAGATATTACGCATGATGGCCGATACGGGTATTGAAAAAGTTTTTCGAGATGGGGCAGATAGTATCAGAATTTTTTAAAAACACCAATATATTTAAACGGTTACAAGCATTACTTGAATTTTCCGTTAGGAGGTCTGGCCGAGACCGTCGGCAGAGGGTTGATCTGCTATCAGGCGCCGTCCCAGGCTGATGGCTTCGTCCTGGCTGTAGCCCAGCTTGCGATAGAACTCGATGACGCCCGCGTTGGATGCGCGCACCAGCAAATTCAGCTTGGGGCATCCGCGCTGCCGCAGCAGTGTTTCGGCTTCCCGCACGAGGCGGGTGCCGAAGGCTTTGCCTTGATGGGCGGGCGCCACGGCCAGGTAATACAACCAACCGCGATGGCCATCGAAGCCGATCATGGCCGTGGCGACGACTGCGTGCTCCAACTCGCCAACGAGGAACAGCTCGGGTTGCTCGGTCAGTTTGCGCTCGATGTCGCGATGCGGGTCGTTCCAGGGGCGTACGAGGCCGCAGGCCTCCCACAAGGCGACGACGGTAGTTTCATCGACCGGGCGATAAGCGCGGATCAGCATGGGTGGTGGGCCTTTTATTCGAGGTTCTGCGCCTGCTCGCGCATCTGTTCGATCAGCAGCTTCAAGTCTATGGCGCCGTGGGTGACGCTCAGCGCCCCCGCCTTGGAACCCAGGGTATTGGCTTCACGATTCATTTCCTGGAACAGGAAGTCCAATCTTTTGCCGGCGCTGCCTTTGCGCGTCGCGGCGCCGCCTTTTGATGCGCCCGCGTCAGCGGATTCGGTGCCATCCCGCAAAATGTGTTGAAGCTCGGAAATATGCGAACGTAGCCGGGATAATTCTTCGGCCACGTCGATGCGCAAGGCGAACAACACGCTTTCCTGGCTGATGCGGGCGGATAGCTCTGGGCCACTTATGATGGCGAACCCTTCCGGGTTGGCGGCTTGCAGCGCTTCCCTTAGTCGTGTGGTGATCCGAGCCTGATAGTCGTTCTGGATGGTGGGCAGATCCGTTTCCACCTGATCGACGATTTGCGCGACGTCGGCGGCGCAGGCCAGCATCATGTCAGCCAGGCGTTGGCCTTCGCGCTCCCGCGCCGCTTGCAGTTCGACCAGGGCCCGGGAACAAGCCTGCTGGCACATGGGCAACCAGGCGTCCGGGTCGAGCTGGCCGTCAGAGGCGCCGGGCCCCGCCAGCACGTCGGCCAGGCGGGGCGCGCGCAGGTCGGGAATGACTTCCCGGGCGACGCGTAGTTGATCCGCCATGGTGCGCAGAAAATCGGAGTCCAGTGTGACATCGTCGGCCGACCGTGCCCGGGCATAGTTCACGCGCACGTCCACCTTGCCCCGTATGACGATTTTCCCGAGTTGTTCGCGGATCATGCCTTCGGCGAAACGCAAATCCTCGGGCAATCGCAGCGCCACGTCCAGGTAGCGGTTGTTGACGGTGCGGAATTCGATGTTGAGCGTGCCGTGTTCGGTTTCCACGCGGGCGCCGCCGTAGGCGGTCATGCTGCGGATCATGGAGAGGTCCTTTGAGGGTGGCGTCGCCGGGGCGCAAGCGCGACGGCGTATTGTAAAAGCAAGCGGGTCAATGCAGGGGGGCGGAACCCGGGTGTCGCGGGCAGTGAGTGGCCGTGCGCACACCGATGCCATGGCGTTCCTGTGCGAAAATCTGAATGATTGTCTATTTCACCCTTGAAGTTGTCCAGGAGCGCCGCTTGTCTGATTTTCCGAATTCCTCCGAATCATCCGCTACCCGGCCCTCAGGCCGCCAGGCCAACCAATTGCGGGCGGTTTCCATCCAGACCGGCTACACCCGCCATGCCGAAGGATCGGTCTTGATCCGCATGGGTGACACGCATGTGCTGTGCAACGCCAGTGTGCTGGACAAAGTACCGCCGTTCCTGAAAGGGGCGGGGCGGGGCTGGGTGACGGCGGAATACGGCATGTTGCCGCGCTCCACGCACACGCGCTCCGACCGCGAGGCGGCGCGTGGCAAGCAAAGCGGACGCACTCAGGAAATCCAGCGGTTGATCGGCCGCAGCCTGCGCGCGGTGTTCGATCTGGTGGCGCTTGGTGAACGCACGCTGCAACTGGATTGCGACGTGCTGCAGGCCGACGGGGGGACCCGCTGCGCCAGCATCACCGGCGCCTGGGTGGCGGCGGCGCTGGCGATGAACACGCTGCTCGAGCGCGGCGCGCTGAAGTCCAACCCGCTGGTCGATCACGTCGCGGCGGTGTCGGTTGGCATGGTTGGTGGCGGGGCGGTGCTCGACCTCGATTACGTTGAGGATTCCGGCTGCGACACAGACATGAATGTGGTCATGACCGGTGGCGGCCAATTCGTGGAATTGCAGGGCACGGCCGAGGGGCGCGCTTTTGATCGCGTCGCCTTGAATCAGTTGCTGGATCTGGCCGCCACAGGTATCGCGGACCTGATCGGGTTCCAGAAACAGGCGCTGGGCCGGGCCTGACCCCACTCAACCACACTGCACGCTACCGTGGCGTTGGCGCCGTGCCGCGTCGCGCATTGCGCAACCGCCGCTTCTTTCTGACTTGTCTCGCGTGTTTGCCCCGCATGTACCAGTAATGCGTGCGATCCAGATAGATGTAGATGACAGGTGTGGTGAACAGGGTCAACGCCTGTGACAGGATCAGGCCGCCCACCATCGCAAAGCCCAGTGGGCGCCGCAGTTCGGCCCCCGCGCCGTGGCTGAGCATCAGCGGCAGGCCGCTGAGCAGGGCGCACATGGTGGTCATCATGATGGGCCGGAAACGCAGCAGGCAGGCCTGATAAATGGCGTCTTTCGGTGTCAGGCCGTGGCTGCGCTCGGCCGTCAGGGCGAAGTCGATCATCATGATGCCATTCTTCTGCACGATGCCGATCAGCAGAATGATGCCAATCAGTGCGATCACGCTCAGGTCGTAGCCGCTGAGCATCAGAATGAGCAGGGCTCCGACCCCCGCCGACGGCAGGGTCGAGAGAATGGTCAGCGGATGGATGTAGCTTTCGTACAGCAGCCCCAGCACGATGTAGACCGAGATCAGGGCGGCGGCGATCAGGTAGGGCTGCGTGGCCAGCGACTCGCCAAACGCCTTGGCTGTGCCCTGGAATGACCCGCTGAGTGTTTGCGGGATGTTCATGTCAGCCCGGGCGTGCCGGATGGCGTCGACGGCCTGCCCCAGGGCGACGCCTGGCGCAAGATTGAACGACAGGGTGACCGCAGGGAACTGTCCCTGGTGATTGATCGACAGATAGCCGGTCTTCGATGTGTTCACCGTCACGAAGCTCGAAAGCGGAACCAGGTCTCCGGAGATCGGCGATCGAACATATAGCGTGCGGAACAGATCGGGATCCTTCTGCAGTCGCGGGGTGGCTTCCAGCACTACTTCGTAGCTGTTGAGCTGGGTGAAGAACTGCGCCACCTGGCGTTGACCGATGGCGTCATAGATGGTGGCATCGATCATGGCCGGCGTGATGCCGAAGGTCGAGGCGCGCGCGCGATCGATCGTCACCACGGCCGTGGCGGCCTGGTTCTGCTGGTCTGTCGCCACGTCGGTGAGCTCGGGCAATTGCCGAAAACGCGCAAGCAGCCGCGGCGCCCAGGTGTTGAGCTCATCCAGGTTGGCGTCGGTCAAGGTGTACTGGTATTGCGTGCGCGAGAGCCGCCCGCCCACGTTGATGTCCTGGCCCGCTTGAAGGAACAATCGTGCGCCCTCGACCTTCTCGAGCTTGGGCCGCAGGCGGTCGATGACCTGGTCCGCGCTGGCGGTGCGGCCCTGGTCCTTTGGCTTCAAGCCGATGAAGAAGGTGCCGGTGTTGAATGTGGTGCGGCCGGCGCTCATGCCGAATGTCGCCACGTCCGGGTCTTGCCGGACCACGTTGGCGAGCGCCTCCATGCGCTTGGACATTGCCCCGAAGGACGTGTCTTGCGGGCCTTCGGCGAAGCCATGGATGTAGCCGGTGTCCTGCTGGGGAAAGAACCCCTTGGGAATCGTGATGAACAGCGCGACGGTGGCCAGGAGCGTGGCCAGGAACGAGCACAGTGTGAGAAACGGGTGGCGCAGCACC
>DASTNK010000181.1:0-11263 GCA_035720945.1 Burkholderiaceae bacterium | reverse complement strand
CAGCACTTGCGCCGACGCGCTCGACATCGTGCGCCGCTACGAGATCACGCTGCCCGCCGCCGCGCGGCACCTGCTGGAATCCGGCGCGGGCGAAACCATCAAACCCGGCGACCTACGCCTGGCGCGTGTTGAAACCCATCTTATCGCCACGCCCCAGATGGCGCTCACCGCCGCGGCCGAAGTCGCCGAACAGGCGGGCCTGCGCACCCTCATCCTGGGCGACAGCATCGAGGGTGAGGCCCGCGAGGTCGGGCGGGTCATGGCCGGCATCGCGCTGCAGGCCCGCCACCACGCGCAGCCCGCTCGCCCCCCCTGTGTGCTGCTGTCCGGCGGCGAGACCACCGTCACCGTGCGCGGCCAGGGCCGGGGCGGACGCAACGTCGAGTTCCTGCTGTCCCTGGCGCTGGCGCTCAACGACACCGACGGCATCCACGCCGTGGCGGGCGACACCGACGGGGTGGACGGGTTGGAGGAAATCGCCGGCGCCTTCATCACGCCCGACACGCTGGCCCGCGCACGCGCGCGGGGCCTGAAGGCACGCGACCACCTGGACGACAACAACGGCCACGGCTTCTTCGAAGCCCTGGGCGACTCCCTGGTCACGGGTCCCACCCTGACAAACGTCAACGACTTCCGCGCCATCCTGGTCGCGTAACGGTCACCACACCACAGAACATCAAAGAGGCACCCCATGAAAAGCAGACGCGCGCGCATTGTGGCCACCCTGGGTCCGGCCAGCTCCAGCCCGGAACGCATCAAGGCGCTCATCGAAGCAGGCGTCGACGTGTTCCGCCTGAATTTCAGCCACGGCACGCATGCCGACCACGCCGAGCGCCTGCGCATCATCCGCGAGGCCGAACACGCGGCGGGGCGCCCCATCGGCGTGCTGATGGACCTGCAAGGCCCCAAACTGCGTGTCGGCAACTTCAAGGGCGGCAGCGTGGAACTTGAAGTCGGCAAGCCCTACCGGCTGGATCTGGACCCCACCGATGGCGACGCCCGGCGCGCCACGCTGCCGCACCCCGAAATCTTCGCCGCGCTGGAAGTCGGCGCCGACCTGCTGATCAACGACGGCAAGCTGCGCTTGCGGGTGGACCGCTTCGGGCCGGATTTCGCCGACACCACGGTGATGGTCGGTGGCACCCTGTCGAATCACAAGGGCGTCAACGTGCCGGGCACGGTGCTGCCGATCTCCCCGCTCACCGCGAAGGATCGCATCGATCTCGACTATGGGCTGTCGCTGGGCGTGGACTGGGTGGCCCTGTCGTTCGTTCAGCGTCCCGAGGACGTCACCGAGGCGCGCGCCATCATCGGCAACCGCGCCTGGATCATGGTCAAGCTCGAAAAGCCGGCCGCCATCGACCACCTGGATGCCATCATCGAACTGGCCGACGGCGTCATGGTGGCGCGCGGCGACCTGGGCGTGGAGCTGCCGCCACAGAAAGTCCCCATGCTGCAGCATCAGATCGTGCGCAAATCGCGGGCGGCCGGCCGCCCCGTGGTGGTGGCCACTCAGATGCTGGAATCCATGATCAGCGCGCCCATCCCCACCCGCGCCGAGGCCTCGGATGTGGCCACCGCCATCTACAGTGGCGCCGATGCGGTCATGCTGTCGGCCGAATCGGCCTCTGGCGAGTATCCGGTGGAGGCCGTCACCATCATGGAGCGCATCATCCACGAGGTCGAGAACGACCCGGCCTGGCGCGCCGGGCTGGACGCCACCCATGGCGAATCCCAGCCCAACACGCCAGATGCCATCTGCTGCGCGTTGCGCCGCGTGGCCAGCCTGCTCGACCCGGCCGCCACCGTGGCCTACACGGCCTCGGGCTTCAGCGCCCTGCGCGCCAGTCGCGAACGGCCCACCACGCCCATCCTGGCGCTGACGCCGGAGCTGGCCACCGCGCGCCGCCTGACCATGGCCTGGGGCATCCACCCACTGCCCTTCGAGACCCAACTCGACCACGTCACCGACATGATCGACCACGCCACCTCGGAAGCCGTGGCCACCGGGCTGGCGCACAACGGCGACCAGATCATCGTCATCGCCGGCCTGCCGTTTGGCCGCAGCGGCAGCACCAACCTGATGCACATCGCCACCATCCAGGACGAGCCCCTCTGACGATCACGTTCGCCGCTTGCTGGCGCATCGACGCCCCGGCAGCCGTTCATGGCGCCGGGGCGGTGTCATTTCCGGCGGCCAGCGCCGTTCATGACACCGGGAGCGGCCTTCGTGGACCGCGCGCCCGCCACATCATCACATGGCACGCAGGTCCAGCCGAATCCGCATAACGCACCATCTCCACATATCAAACCGCACATAAGCTTTATATGAGCGTCACCCAAGCCTCATCAGGCAAGTCCTATATAAGAGTTCTATAATCGCACGGGAGTCGTTGCCCGGGCACAGCCCTGGGTGAGGCGCGGCGGGCCGTCACGAAACCACCCGTCCGCCGGCCCCGTCGGCTGAAAACGGGCGACCAGACCCGGCCACATCACTCCGACCAAAGAGATTCATCATCCAGGCACACCCTGCCCGGATGGGGCCCTTGAGCCTGCGCCAGACAACTTCATCATCACCATCGCGGAAAGGAACATCATGGACAAGCGAATCGCGCACCACCGGCTGCAAGTCGCCGACGTGCTGCATCAATTCATCGAGCACGAAGCCCTGCCGGGCACGGGTCTGGACGCCGGCGCATTCTGGTCCGGACTGGACGCGCTGGTGCATGATCTGACACCGCGCAATCGGGCACTGCTGGCCGAGCGTGACCGCCTGCAGGCCGAACTCGACAAATGGTACAAGCAACATCCCGGTCGCGTCGCCGACGCGGGCGCGTACCGCGCATTCCTTGAAAAGATCGGCTACCTGGCTCCCGTGCCCGATCACGTCGCCGTCAAGACGACCCAGGTCGACACCGAAATCACGCACCAGGCCGGCCCCCAATTGGTCGTGCCCATCACCAACGCGCGTTATGCGCTGAACGCCGCCAACGCACGCTGGGGCAGCCTCTACGACGCCCTGTACGGCACCGATGCCTTATCCGAGGACGGCGGCGCCACGCGCGCCGGCACCTACAACCCGGTGCGCGGCGCGAAAGTCATCGCCTACGCGCGCAAGTTCCTGGACGACAACGCCCCGCTGGCGCAAGGCTCGCATGCTCAAGCCAAGGCCTACGCCGTGGCCAACAACGCCCTGCGGGTCACCCTGCTGGACGGCACCGTCACCGGCCTGGCCGACCCGGCCTTGTGCGTGGGCTTGCGCGGTCAGGCCGATGCGCCCGAAGCCATCGTGTTCCGGCACAACGGCCTGCATTTCGAGCTCCAGATCGACAAGTCCAGCCCGATCGGGCAGCAGGACGCCGCCGGCGTCAAGGACATCCTGATGGAGGCGGCCATCACCACCATCGTGGACTTCGAAGACTCCATCGCCGCCGTCGACGCACGCGACAAAGTGTGTGCCTACCGCAACTGGCTGGGCCTGATGCAGGGCAACCTGACCGAGGAAGTTTCGAAGGCCGGCAAGACTTTCACCCGCGCCCTCAACCCCGACCGCACCTATACCGACCTGCAAGGCAAGACCCAGGCGTTGCACGGCCGTGCCCTGCTGTTCGTGCGCAACGTCGGCCACCTGATGACCAACCCGGCCATTCTCGATGAAAACGGCCACGAAGTCTTCGAAGGCATCCTGGATGCCGCCGTCAGCAGCCTGATCGCGCTGCACGACCTGAAACGCCGAGGCAACTCGCGCACCGGCTCCATCTATATCGTCAAGCCCAAGATGCATGGCCCCGATGAAGTGGCCTTCGCCGACGAGCTCTTCGCGCGTGTCGAGGCGCTGTTGAACCTGCCCGCCCACACCATCAAGCTGGGCATCATGGACGAAGAGCGCCGCACCAGCGCCAACCTGAAAGCCTGCATCGGCCGCACCGCCGCCCGCGTGGCCTTCATCAACACCGGTTTCCTTGATCGCACCGGCGACGAAATGCACACCTCCATGCACGCGGGCGCCATGGTGCGCAAGGGCGACATGAAGCGCAGCACCTGGATCGACGCCTACGAACGCAACAACGTACAAGTCGGCCTGCAATGCGGCCTGCGCGGCCAGGCGCAAATCGGCAAAGGCATGTGGGCCATGCCCGACCTGATGGCCGCCATGCTGGAACAGAAATCCGCGCAACTGAAAGCCGGCGGCAACACCGCCTGGGTGCCGTCACCCACGGCCGCCACGCTGCACGCCCTGCACTACCATCAGATCGACGTGCAAGCCGTGCAACGCGGGATGGAAGGCAAGTCCGAGCCTCTTCTCGACGCCATCCTGACCGTGCCGGTGGCCGCGTCCACCGACTGGTCCGCAGAGGAAATCCAACAGGAACTGGACAACAACGCCCAGGGTATCCTGGGTTACGTCGTGCGCTGGATCGACCAGGGCATCGGCTGCTCCAAAGTGCCCGACATCCACAACGTAGGGCTGATGGAAGACCGCGCCACCCTGCGCATCTCCAGCCAACACATCGCCAACTGGCTGCTGCATGGCGTCACCACGAAGGAACAGGTGCAAGACACCCTGAAGCGCATGGCGGCCGTGGTCGATCAGCAGAACGCGGGCGACCCCGCCTACCGTCCCATGGCACCGGATTTCGACGCCTCGGTGGCGTTCAAGGCCGCGTCGGACCTGGTCTTCAAGGGCCTGGAGCAGCCCAACGGCTACACCGAGCCCCTGCTGCACCACTGGCGGCAGGTCGTGAAGGCGCAGTAAGACGGCTGGCACATGAATCCGCGCGAGCCGGGGTAAGAAGAGCCTTACCTTACCCCTGCACGAAATACTGTGGATGCTCGTCGCGGATACGGTCCATGTTTTCCAGAGTGCCTGACAAGTGCTGGCGCAGGCGATCCTGGGCGGCGCCGGGATCGCGCCCGGTGATCGCCTCCAGGATGCGGCCGTGATCGTCCACGATGCGGGCCATTTTGTCACCCGCGGGCAAGTGCAATCGACGCAACCGATCGATATGGCCGCTGCGGCTGCACACGAGCCGCCATAGCTCTTCCTTGCCAACCGCCGCGTACAGACTGCGGTGGAATTCCCTATCGGCGACCACGAAACCATCGTAGTCCTGGCGGTCCCGCAGCCGCACCTGAGTGGCCACCAGATCCCTCAGTGTCGCAATCAGGCTTGGCGCGCCATGCAACGCCAGCTCACGAACAATTTCCAGTTCGATGGCGCGCCGCAGGAAATGCGTTTCCTCGGCGATATGGGTGTCAATCAGGCTGACCCGGGTCGCCGCCTGGGGAAAGACATCGACCAGGCGCTCCTCGGCAAGCCTCAGCAACGCCTCGCGCACCGGCGTCTGACTGACATTGAACTGCATCGAGATGTCGACTCGCGACAACACGGCCCCCGGCAGGTATTCCAGAGCCACGATTTTGTCGCGCAGCAATTCGTACAGTTGTGGCGCCGCTTGTCGGTATCGGTCAAGTTTGAGTGTGCTGGCCATAGGGGTCGTCAATAGTTGGTCCGGTTTCATCCCCGGGGGATCTCGCCTCAAGGCACTCTCTTTCGGCGCACGTTGAAGGTCTTGTGGATTTTCGTGTTTTGGGGAATTTACTCTCTTGTAAATCATATACTAATATATTAGTATAGCTCTCACTGTAATACATCCCAAAACAACAAAGCACGATTTTTTCAACCAACGGAGGCGACATGAAGTTCATCCCGCATATCGGCCTGGGGGCCATTCTGTGTGCCGCACTGGCCACGGCCGGCGTGACCGCCCATGCCCAGGAAATGCATGAAATCACCATCACCAAGCAACCCAGCATCATCTACCTGCCCGCGCTCGTCATGGAAAAGCAGGGGCTCATCGCCAAGGCCGCGGCCAAGGAAGGCATCAAGGGCCTGAAGGTCAACTGGCGCGCGTTCAGCAGCGGCGGCGCATCAACCGACGCCCTGCTCTCGGGCAACGTCCAGATCGTCAACAGCGGCGTGGGCAACATGCTTTTGCTGTGGGACCGCACAAAAGGCAAGGTGAAAGGCATCACCACCAACTCGGCGCTGCCCCTGACCCTGGTCACGCGCAACCCGAAAATCCATTCGCTGAAAGACTACGGCCCGAAAGACAAGATCTCGGTGCCCACCGTGCGCGTCTCCACGCAGGCCATCCTGCTGCAAATGGCCTGCGAAAAAGTGTTCGGCAAAGACCAGTGGTCGAAACTGGATGCCAACACGGTGCAATTGGGCCATCCTGATGCCGCCGCCATGCTGGCCAACCCCAACGGCGAAATCACCTCGGCGTTCGGCGCCCCCCCTTACTCGTACAGGGAGCTCAAGACCATCCCCCACGCACACATTGTGCTGCGCTCGACCGACATCATCCAGGGCGGCCTGTCGCAGTCCACATTGTTCACCACCACCAAGTTCGCGGAAGCCAACCCCAAGATCATCCAGGCCGTGCTCACCGCCTCGAAAGAGGCCATCGACTACATCAAGTCGCACACACGGGAGTCGGTCGAAATCTATCGCGAGCTCAGCGGCGACAAGACCAGTGTCGACGAACTCATGGGTGTGTTGAAACAGCCCGGCATGATGGCCTATCAAATGGCGCCAGCCGGTTCCATGAAGTTCGCCCAGCACATGTACAAGGTGGGTATCCTCAAGACCTTGCCGCAGAAATGGACGGACTACTTTCTGCCCGTCTCGGCATCGCTCAACGGCAGCTAAGGAAACGGAGCCCCACATGTCGCACCTGCTTGAAGTCGATTCGGTCACCTTGCGCTATAAAACCCCGGACAGCATCGTCACCGCCACGGATCGGGTCAGTTTCAACGTGAACAGCGCCGACCGATTCGTGTTGCTCGGCCCCTCGGGCTGTGGCAAGTCAACACTGCTCAAGGCGGTGGGTGGCTACCTCAACCCCGAGGAAGGCGAGATCCGCATCAAGGGCAAGCCGGTGCGACGCCCCGGGGCCGACCGCATGATGGTGTTCCAGGAGTTCGACCAGCTTCTGCCCTGGAAGACCGTCCTGGAAAACGTCATGTTTCCGCTCACCGTGGCGCGCAAGATGCCGCGAAAACAGGCCGAGGAACGCGCCCGGGCCTACGTCGAGAAAGTCCATCTCGGAAATTTCGCCGACAGCTATACCCACACGTTGTCAGGCGGCATGAAGCAGCGCGTGGCCATTGCGCGCGGCATGTGCATGGAACCCGACATCCTGCTCATGGACGAGCCTTTCGCGGCACTCGACGCCCTGACCCGACGCCAGATGCAGGACGAGCTGCTGCAACTGTGGGAAGGCACGCGCTTCACCGTGATGTTCGTCACGCACTCCATCGCCGAGGCCATCCGTGTCGGCAACCGCATCCTGCTGCTCTCGCCGCATCCCGGCGAGGTCAAGGCCGAAGTCAGCGACGTCGAATCCGTCTCCCACGAAGACGGCTCGGCGGCGTCACTGGAAAAGGAAATCCACGAAATGCTCTTCAACGATACGAACATGGGGCACGCATGATGGGCCGCGCAACCATCACCCTACGACAAGCCACCCCGGCGGACGATAAAAAGGCCGTCTTGGTGCGCCAGCTCTCGATCTGGCAAAAACTTTCGAACAATACTTTCCTGCGCAAGACGCTGATCATCGTCATCCTGGCCCTGGCCTGGCAGATCTATGGGCGCGCGGTGGACAACAACCTGTTGTTCCCCACCTTGTCAGACACCATCGCATCGTTTTTCAGCAGCATTCACAGCGGCGTACTGCTTGATCGCGCCTGGACATCCATCCGTATCCTGCTGCTGGGCTATGTCATCGGCATCGTGATCGCGGCGATCATCACCATACTCGCCATCAGCACCCGCATCGGCACCGACTTCTTGGAAGTCATGACGGCCATGTTCAACCCTCTGCCCGCCATCGCGCTGCTGCCCCTGGCCCTGCTGTGGTTCGGCCTGGGCACCACCAGCATTGTGTTTGTGCTGCTGCATTCGGTCGTATGGGTCGTGGCCCTCAACACCCAGGGCGGGTTCCTGGCCGTGTCGCAAACACTGCGCATGGTCGGCCGCAACTATGAGCTCACGGGCTTGAGCTACGTGGCGAGGATTCTCATCCCCGCCGCGTTCCCCTCGATCCTCACCGGCCTGAAAATCGCCTGGGCTTTCGCCTGGCGCACCCTGATCGCCGCCGAACTGGTCTTCGGCGTTGCCTCGGGCAAGGGCGGTCTGGGCTGGTACATCTTCGAGAACCGCAACCTGCTCAATATCCCCGCTGTGTTCGCCGGCTTGCTGACAGTCATTGTCATCGGACTGCTGGTCGAGAACTTCTTCTTCCGCCTGATCGAGAAGAAAACGGTCCGGCGCTGGGGCATGCAAAGCTGAACCTAGGAACATCCATGAAAACCCCAGACACCCTGCGCAGCGCGCGCTGGTTCGCACCCGACGATCTGCGCGGCTTCGGCCATCGGTCACGCTTCATGCAAATGGGCTACGGCCCCGACGACTGGGCCGGCAAACCCGTCATCGGCATCATCAACACCTGGTCCGACATCCAGCCGTGCCACGCGCATTTCAAGCAACGCGTGGAAGACGTCAAACGCGGCGTGCTCCAGGCGGGCGGCATGCCCATCGAACTGCCCGCACTGTCGCTTGCCGAGCAGTACGTCAAGCCCACCACCATGCTGTATCGGAACATGCTGGCGATGGACACCGAAGAGCTCATCCGCTGCCACCCCATAGACGGCGTCGTGCTCATGGGCGGCTGCGACAAGACCACGCCGGCGTTGCTCATGGGCGCCACCAGCGCGGGCGTGCCCGCCATCTACATCCCGGCCGGCCCCATGCTGCGCGGCAACTGGGAGGGCAAGACGCTGGGCTCGGGTTCGGATGCCTGGAAATTCTGGGACGAGCGCCGCGCCGGCCACATCAACAACGAACAATGGCTGGGCATCGAAGGCGGCATCGCCCGCAGCCACGGCCACTGCATGACCATGGGCACGGCCAGCACCATGACCGCGATAGCCGACGCGCTGGGCATGACGCTGCCCGGCGCCTCGTCCATCCCCGCAGCCGACGTCAACCACATCCGCATGTGCGCGGCCGTCGGGCGCCGCGCGGTCGAAATGGTCTGGGAAGACCTCGTGCCCTCCCGCATACAGACCGTCCAGGCGTTCCGCAACGCCATCACCGTGGCCATGGCCATGGGCTGCTCGACCAACGCCATCATCCATGTCATCGCCCAGGCCCGCCGCGCCAATTGCGACATCAGCCTGGACGATTTCGAACGCGCCAGCCGCCAGGTGCCCGTAATCGCCAATGTGCGTCCCAGCGGTGACAAATACCTGATGGAAGACTTCTACTACGCCGGTGGCGTGCGCGCACTCATGAGCGAGCTCAAGCCTTTGCTGCACCTGGACGCGCTCACCGTCACCGGCAAGACACTGGGCGAGAACCTGGAGGGCGCCAAGGTCTTCAACACCGACGTCATCCGCAGCCTCGACAACCCCATCTACGCGGAGGGTTCACTGGCCGTGCTCAAGGGCAACCTCGCCCCCGACGGTTGCGTGATCAAACCCGCCGCGGCCGACAAGCGTTTCCTCAAGCATCGCGGCAAGGCCCTGGTGTTCGACAGCTACCCCGACATGAAGGCGCGCATCAACCAGCCCGACCTCGACGTCACGCCCGACCACGTGCTGATCCTGCGCAACGTCGGCCCCCTGGGCGGCCCGGGCATGCCGGAATGGGGCATGATCCCCATCCCGCAAAAACTGGTTGAACAAGGCGTGCGCGACATGGTGCGAATCTCCGACGCCCGCATGAGCGGCACCAGCTACGGCGCCTGCATTCTCCACGTCGCCCCGGAAGCCTACATCGGCGGCCCGCTGTCCCTGGTGGAAACCGGCGACGAAATCGTCGTGGACGTCGCTGCCCGGTCCATCAACATGATGGTGTCCGACACCGAACTCGCCCGCCGCCGCGCCGCGCGCCCGGCACCGGCGCCACGCTACGAACGCGGCTATGGCTGGATGTTCAGCCGCCACATACAACAGGCCGACAAGGGCTGCGATTTCGACTTCCTGCAAACACAATTCGGCGCCACCGCCGGCGAACCAGATATCTTCTAGGAGAACACCCCATGTCGGCACTGACAACCGCCATCCGCGAACAGCTCGAACAAGTGAGCGTGGCCACCCTCACCACCACACTCTTCAAGCGCGGCCTGCGCAACCAGCTCATTCAGGGCATCCTGCCTGTGTGCCGCACCGGCGGCAAGCGCAAGCTCATCGGGCCGGCCTATACACTGCGCTACATGCCCGCGCGCGAAGACCTCAATAAACTCGAAGTCTTCCGCGACCGCGAACACCCGCAACGCAAAGCCATCGAAGAATGCCCCCCTGGCCACGTCATGGTCATCGACAGCCGCAAAGACGCCCGCGCGGCCTCCGCCGGCAGCATCCTCATCACGCGACTCCAGGAACGCGGCGTGGCCGGCGTCGTCACCGACGGCGGCTTCCGCGACTCGCCCGACATCGCGCAACTCGACATGCCGGCCTACCACCTCCATCCCGCGCCCCCGACCAACCTCACGCACCATCAGGCCATAGACATCAACGTGCCCATCGGCTGCGGCGATGCCCCCGTCTTCCCGGGTGACATCATCTTCGGTGACGAAGAAGGGGTGGTCGTCATCCCGGCTCACGTGGTCGCCGAATGCGCCCAGGAAGCCGTCGAAATGACCGCCTTCGAAGACTTCGTCACGGAGCAGGTCAAAGCCGGCCGCAGCGTGCTGGGCCTATACCCGGCCACCGACCCGAAAACACCGGAACAATTCGCCGCCTGGCGCAAGGCCAACAACCGCTGAGAAAGCGGGGTGTGCTGAACACAAGTGACGTCACGGTTTGAACTGTTTGAGCCGTTTGAATCGTTTGAGTCGCTTTAACCGTTTGAGTCGCTTTAACCGTTTGAGCCATATGAACGGTTCTGGCCGGGGCGGTTCTATTCCACTGGGTGGATCATTCTATTAACCCGCCCCAGGGTGGGGGAGGTGGCGCAGGCCGGCGCGTCCAGCGGTCGTGGCGCTACGCGCCCCGACTGCCCGGGTCTGTCTCGTCCAGGCGGGCGTCGGGCTAAACTCGCTACGCCTCGCTATCGCGAGGCTGCGCTCAAACACCGCCCGACGACTGCCCCCGCCTGGTCAAGCCAGATCCGGCGCTGGCCGAAACGCCGGCCTGCGCCACCTCCCCCACCCTGGGGCTACGACAGCGGCATGCATGGAGGGATATTGCC
>DASTNK010000180.1:0-6300 GCA_035720945.1 Burkholderiaceae bacterium | reverse complement strand
CATCAAACTGACTGTCAGCCTGCTGTTGTTCCTGCCCTTGTACGGCATCGCCCTGAACGCCATCATCCGGTTCATGAAACGGCACGAGATCAGGCTGGCCGGGGCATGATCATGGCCGGGAAACACCAGCGCCGCGCCCTGGTCCTGTTCTCCGGCGGACAGGATTCCACCACTTGCCTTGCCTGGGCGCTGGCGCATTTCGGCCATGTCGAGACCATCGGCTTCAACTACGGCCAGCGCCATCGATCGGAACTGGACTGTCGCATCACGTTGCGCCACCGGATGGCCGAACTATGGCCAGACTGGGCGCCACATCTTGGCGAAGACCACCTGCTGGACGTCAATGCGCTGACGCAACTGGGCACATCGGCCATGACCGACGAGGTTGCCATCACGATGCAGGCTGACGGCCTGCCAAACACCTTCGTGCCAGGCCGCAATCTGCTGTTTTTCACGCTGGCTGCCGCGCTGGCGTACCGGCGTGGATTGGACGTGCTTGTGGGCGGTATGTCACAAACGGATTACTCCGGCTACCCGGACTGTCGCGACAATACCCTCAAGGCTTTGCAGGTGGCGCTGAGCCTGGGCGTGGATCGTCAGTTGGCGCTGGAAACCCCTTTGATGTGGCTCGACAAGGCCGACACGTGGGAATTGGCGCGGCAATTGGGAGGCGGGGCACTGGTGGACCTGATACGGACCGACACCCACACTTGCTATCTCGACCGCCGCGACACCTTGCACGCCTGGGGTTATGGCTGCGGCCACTGCCCGGCCTGCGCGCTGCGCGCCCAGGGTTACCAGGAATGGGTGGTACGGCAGTGATTGGTCCGTGGTTCGCGGCCCGCAGCTTCACGCCACCGAGGATCGTATATGCGAACTCTTATCGATGACACACGCCATGAATGTCGCACCTTGCGTTTTTCTTTTTCGGATATACACTTAAAAAGTATATCAAACGACGGAGCACAAACATGCAGGTCGCAAAATGGGGTAACAGCTTGGCGGTACGCCTCCCCGCCAGCCTGGTGGAGGCCCTGGAATTGCGTGAAGGTGACGATATCGAGATCGTCGTGGACGATCCGCACACGTTCGCTGTCCGCAAGAAACCCGGGACCGACGCGTTGCTGAAGCGGTTACGCGCCTTCCGGGGAAAATTGCCGGCGGATTTCCGTTTCAGTCGGGATGAAGCCAATGCACGCGAGTAAATTCCAGCATTTTCTCGACAGCAATGTGGTCTTGTACCTGCTGTCACAGGACGAGGCCAAAGCAGATAAAGCGGAAAGCCTGTTGAAGGCAAGGCCTGTGATTAGTGTGCAGGTGCTCAATGAAGTGACACATGTATGTCGGCGCAAGCTTCGGATGAGCTGGAATGACATCGCACAGTTCCTGGAATTGGTACGAAGCTTTTGCAAGGTCATCCCGCTCACCGAGGCCATCCATGACCATGCCCGATCGATCGCCGACCGACGCACCCTATCGTTCTACGACGCCTGCATCGTTGCCGCCGCCGTATCGGCGGGTTGCCAGACACTCTATAGTGAAGATATGAATCCCGGACAAGTCATGGATGATGGCTTGAGTCTCAGAAACCCGTTCGCCGCCGCATAGTCGACCAGCACCGTTGCTCGTGCCATTGGCCACAGTTCGAATGCCGAGTGGTGTTCCACACCGGAAATTGGGAGACACGAGTCTGTCGGAACCGCGATGAATTCAACGGTTGGCTGGTGACGTGCAAGTAAGCCACCGACGTAGCACAATGGCAGCCACGCCCTTTAAACCGGAGAACCCCATGGCCCCCTCCATTCAACAAAAACGCGCTACCTTCAAGGCGCTGCATGAACAAGGCTGCTTCGTATTGCCCAATCCCTGGGACATCGGCAGCGCGCTGTATTTGCAGGCAATAGGGTTCAAAGCGCTGGCCACCACCAGTTCCGGTCACGCGTGGTCCCACGGCCAACCCGACGGCGCCATGCCGCGCAACGCCATATTGGCGCACCTGCGCGCCATGGTCGAAGCCACCGACCTGCCGATCAACGCGGATTTCGAAAGTGGCTTCGCCACTAATCCGCAAGGTGTCGCGGAAAGCGTGCGCATGGCGGTCGCCACCGGCGTGGCGGGCCTGTCGATCGAAGACTCCACGGGCGATCCCGACACGCCTTTGCTCCCCATCGATGAAGCCGTGGCCAGAATGCGCGCCGCGCGTGCCGCCATCGACGAGACTGGCGGCGACACTTTGCTGGTCGGACGGGCCGAGAACTTCTTTGCGGGGCGCCCCGATCTGAACGACGCCATCACCCGCCTGAAAGCCTACTCTGAAGCCGGTGCGGACTGCCTCTACGCGCCCGGTATACGTACCCGCGAACAGATCACCGCCGTCGTGGCCGCCGTGGCGCCCAAGCCCGTCAATCTACTGGTTGGGTCTACCAGCGAATTCACCATGAAGGACATCGCCGCCATGGGTGTACGGCGCGTCAGCGTCGGCGGCGCGATGGCCCGCGCGGCGTGGGGCGGTTTTCAGCGCGCCGCGCGCGCGCTGGCCGAGGGTGGGCGATTCGATGGCTTCGCCGATGCGGCGGCTGGAAAAGACTTGAACGCGCTGTTCGGGCGAGATGCCTGATCCCGCTCCCGGCACGTCAAAGGAAGAGCACCCCACCCACGCGGCGCTACGCCTCTTCAGACCTTATCCATTTCGTGACCTGGGGCGGCTGGTACTTGTGCAACGCCGTCAACAATTCGTCCACGTTGGACGCCACCACCAGCATGTCACGATGCTGCTTCTTGATGAACGCCTCGTCGACGACCCGATCCAGGAATGACAACAGGCCATCGTAAAAGCCTTCGATATTCAACACGGCGCATGGTTTTTGGTGATGGCCCAGTTGCGCCCAGGTCCAAACCTCGAACAGCTCTTCAAAAGTGCCAAGCCCACCCGGCAGCGCCACGAACCCGTCGGACAACTGCGACATCATCGCCTTGCGTTCGTGCATGGAACCGACCACACGCAGATCGGACAGACCGGTGTGGGACATTTCCTTGTCCACCAGCGACTGGGGAATGATGCCGATGACCTCGCCACCCTCCGCCAGCGCGGCGTCGGCCATGGCCCCCATCAGCCCAACCGACGACCCTCCGTAGACCACGCCAATACCCGCCTTGGCAAGCCCTGCGCCCAATAGCCGCGCCGCCCCTTGATAGGCGGGCCGGCGCCCCGCGTTGGAGCCGGAAAAAACGCACAACCGCATGACGTGAGTCCTTCTGTATGTCGATGCCTGGCGAGGGTCGAGGCGTCCTATGGCCCGCACCAGACATACCAGGTTTGCCACACCCAAACTCGCCGAATCGACCGCTCATTGTGAAATGGGCTGGATTCGAAACGCTGTCTGGCCTCGCGGCTATTGTAGAGTCCAGCGCGCCGCATCAAGCAGTAAGCGTTTCCACCTTCCGTTATCGATCACTGCCCTCACCCCCGCAATGTGGCGGATAGTGTAGAATAGCTGGCTTCCTTTCTGACGCCCTGTGTTTGGCTCCGTTGGCAAGGCGCAATGGCAGAGTGGTCATGCAGCGGATTGCAAATCCGTGTACCCCGGTTCGATTCCGAGTTGCGCCTCCAGAATACCCTTTACGGGTACTTCCCTCCTTGATTCTCCCTTCAAAAACTCCTTGGCCAGCATGGCAAAATTGCCAAAAATCAACAACTAAGCCACGGACTTGAAGGGTTACCACAGCCAGGAAATACCGCCTTAACGATGGCGGTGGACTGTATTTGATGGGGGGCTCAGCAGGCGAGAAAAACTGGCTGAGCATCAGGGAATGATGCAACTGTGGTCCGGCTGTCTGTTTGCCTTGGCGGCACCAGAGGAAGCGGCTGGACCCGGCAGACACTGAACCGGGATCCGAGCGGCCCAGGCCTGATCGAAGACCTGGAGCGCGCATTCGGACCAGTTCAAACCTGAACAAGTATCTGAGGGGTGACAGCCCCCCAGACCGCAATACCTGTTACTTGAACGACGCTTTCCAGTAGCTCTCGATCTGCCGCACCAGCGTGGCGGGTAACGGCACGTAATCCAAAGCCAGGGCGGCTGGCTTGCCTTCGGCGTAGGCGTGGCGGAAAAAGTCCAGCGCAACCTTCGAACGCCCGGCATTCTTCGGCTGTTTATACATGATCACCCACGAAGTGGCAGTGATCGGCCACGCCTTGGCGCCGGGCGCGTTGGTCATCAGCAGGTTGAAGTTCTTCGCATGCGCCCAGTCGGCGGTCGCGGCCGCGGCCTGGAAACTGGCGGTGTCCGGCTCCACCACTTGGCCGGCGCTGTTCTTCATGCGCGTATATCCAAGGTGGTTCTGCTTCACATAAGCGTACTCGACATAACCGATCGAGTTCGGCATTTGCTTGATGTATGCCGACACACCCTCATTGCCCTTGCCGCCTATACCCGTGGGCCAGCTCACCGAAACGCCCTCGCCCACCTTGGCTTTCCACGTGGGGCTGACTTTGGAAAGGTAGTCAGTGAAGTTGAAAGTGGTGCCAGAACCGTCCGAGCGGTGCACCACGACGATCTTCGCGTCAGGCAGATGAACGCCCGGGTTCAAGGCGGCGATAGCCGGATCGGACCAACTGGTGATCTGGCCCAGGAAGATGTCGGCCAGCACAGGACCGCTCAACACCAGTTTGCCGGGAGCCACGCCCTGCAGATGGACGGTGGGCACAATGCCACCGATGACGTCGGGGAACTGACCCAGGCCGAACTTGTCGAGCGTGGCTTCGTCCAGCGGCATGTCGCTGGCGCCGAAATCGACGGTTCCGGCCTTGATCTGCGTGATGCCACCGCCCGAACCAATGGACTGATAATTAACCTGATTGCCGGTCTTGCCCGCATAGGCGGCCGACCATTTGGCGATCACCGGGTAGACAAAGCTCGAGCCCGCACCGGTGATGGTGACTGCATGGGCGGTCCCGACGGAACCTGTGAGCGCAACGGCCAGAGCGAGGAAACTGAATTTGCTGCGATTCATGGAAATCATTTACGTCCTTTTGGATGTCGTTGATGACGATACGTATTGAAACGCCCGCGCGTTACCGTTTCATGAAGAAAATTTGGCAGTTTCATGACAACGGCATACAGCCCTGGCCAGGCACTGGATGGCGGCAGCCATGCCGGAACAGGATGGTCCATGCTTCCGGCTGGTGTGGCGATTGGACGGGATGGCGATATCCATGAGTTCGGCCCGGCCTGCCGCAAGTCACCGCACACTCTGGTAGTAAAGTACGAAAATAGTGGCCGCTCACGGCCACAATAAAATTCATGGCACATAGCGAGGAGACGTAATGGGCAACAACGCTGGCGAGTATGACAAGACTTATGCAGCCGCCACGGCCGATCCAACCGGATTCTGGGCAAACATTGCCGAAGACATCCACTGGACGAAGCGCTGGAACAGGGTCATCGACGATTCCAACAAACCCTTCTATCGCTGGTTCACGGGCGGGGAACTGAACACCTGCCACAACTGCGTCGATCGCCATGTCGAGGAAGGCCGTGCCGATCAACTCGCGTTGATCTACGACAGCCCGCTGGCCGGCATCATACGCAGGATCACCTACCGCGAACTGCGCGACGAAACCGCCCGGTGCGCCGGTGCGCTACGCGACCTGGGCGTGGGAAAAGGCGATACCGTCATCATCTACATGCCGATGGTGGCTGAGGCCGCGATCGCGATGCTGGCCTGCGCGCGCATCGGTGCCGTGCACTCGGTCGTCTTCGGTGGTTTCGCGGCACCCGAGCTGGCCAAGCGCGTGGCCGACGCGAAGCCCAAAGTCGTGATGTCCGCCTCGTGCGGGCTGCTGCCCGGGAAGGCTGTGCCCTACAAGCCGCTGCTGGACGAAGCCTTGAAGATCGCACACGCCGAGGACACGCCGTGCCTGATTCTGCAACGCCCGGAACTCGAGTGCGACATGATCGCGGGCCGGGACCATGACTGGGCAGGGGCCGTCGCCAACGCAGCCCCTGCCGACTGCGTCACCGTTGCCGCCACCGACCCGCTCTACATCATCTATACGTCCGGCACGACCGGCATCCCGAAAGGGGTGGTGCGCGACAACGGCGGCCATGCCGTGGCGCTGAAGTGGTCGATGCACGCCGTGTATGGCATGGAACCCGGCGACGTCTATTGGGCGGCATCGGACGTGGGCTGGGTGGTGGGCCACTCCTACATCGTCTACGCACCACTGCTGCAGGGCTGCACGACCATTCTGTACGAGGGCAAGCCAGTGGGCACGCCCGATGCCGGCGCCTTCTGGCG
>DASTNK010000179.1:0-10593 GCA_035720945.1 Burkholderiaceae bacterium | reverse complement strand
CGGCGTGATCACCTCATACGACCCCGCCGGCACCTGTCCGGCGATGGCATCCGCCTGCAACTGGATGCTGTTGCCCACGACCACGCCCGGCGCATAGCGCAGCCGCGTTCCCGTGTTCACGTTCAAGGTGCGGTACGGCGCCCCCAGGGCATTGCCATTCAGCACATCCAGCCCACCCTGCAGCAGCAAGGTATTGCCGTCATACGTATTGCGCCCCGCCAATCGCAGCGTGCCCGCGCCCAGCTTGGCCAGCCCCTGGCGCGACCCCGGCTGCGCCGACACCGGCCCTTCCAGCGTCAACACCGCATCGCCATGCGTGTTGATCACCGCCTGCTCATTCACGATGAACGGGCGGGTCGACGTGAACGACGCACCCACGTGCAACACGCCGCCCTCAAAAACAAAAGGCGCATCGGGTGAGCCCCAACGCGCCTCGTCCATGACCAGTTCAGCACTATTCGGCGGCGGCCAGACGATGACATCGTCCGACAACGCCCGGCGCCGCACCGCTTCGCCCTCCAACACCTCGGCCATCGCCACACCCCCCGACGCCGCCCAAGCCAATCCCAACAACAACACCTGCCACTTCGATTTCATATGTCTCTTCCTTTGGTTGTGAAAGTCCGTACGTACAAACCACATGCGGACAAACCGAAGTATCGTACATATTGATTGTTTTTGTAATATTTATTTATAAGTGTGACGTCGCCGTGGTGGCGTCACACTCACCGATCCATTGCCCGCGCGGACTGATCTCCGCCTGGTGCTGGACGCCAATAACTCAAGTCACAAACCCAAAGGATCCAGCTCGAACGCCGCCTCCAGCGCCGGTTTGGCCCAATCGGGTGTTGTCGCGGCATCGGCCAGCGTCGCGGGATACAGGCGGCGCCCCTGCGCCATTTCCAGCAGCAGCACAGGTTCTTCAATGGGCGCGCCGACATCAGCCTGCCGGCTGTTGTCATAAACGCGCAAGTGCGCCACCCTCGGCATCAACACAATCAGGTTCCGCATCGAAGACACCCAGCGCTCACGAATTTTCTCTTCTGGAATGTCGTGTCCGCCCCGCCGAACGCGCGCACGGCGGCCAACGCATCATTCAGGCGGCGCGGCATGGGCACGCACGTCTACCCCACCCGCGCCCCACAGGGGATTCGGCCAGGCACCGTACATTCCGCGATGGAACAACTCTGCCCATGCTGCTCGGCCAGTGGGAATCCCTCGCCATACTGAGGTATTGACGACATAAATTAATGTAACTACAATTAATACTATTCAGATTGAATTCGACGCTCACAAACGCGATAAAACCCTGATTGAACGCGGCCTGGATTTCGCTCGGGCAAATGAGGTCTTCACAGGGCGGCATCTCACTACCCAGGACACCCGGGGCGACGATGGCGAGCCGCGCTACATCACAGTCGGGAATCTCGACGAACGGATAGTGGTCATGGCCTGGGCGCCTCGTGGCGAAGCACGCCGCATCATCAGCATGAGGAAAGCCAATGAACGGGAACAAGCACGCTACGCCAACCGCCTGGGCTGACCCGGACGACGCCCCCGAGCTGACCGACGAGTTCTTCAAACACGCGGACGAATATCACGGTAACCGGCTCATCCGCCGCGGACGCCCCAGGATCGAGAACCCCAAGCAAGCCCTTACTGTGCGCTACGACACCGATGTCATCGCGGCCTTCAAGGCCGGTGGCCCGGGCTGGCAGACACGCATGAACGATGCGCTACGCGAGTGGCTGCATGGCAGGGAAAAGGCGTAGCGCAAACAGTTGATCTGGAGCTCTGATTCATGGACATTCACCCCTTGTGCACAGAGGCCGACTACCGCGCCGCCTTGCGGGAAGTATCGGCCTACTTCAACGAACAACCCAAGCCCAGCACCCCTCAGGGTGATCGCTTCGAGGTGCTGCTCACGCTTGTGGAGGCTTACGAGGCCAGACATTACCCGATCGAGCTCAATCCCGACGAAAGCTTGATCCGACCAACGAAGCCATAGGGAAGATTGGCTCCCTACGCCGCCCATCGGCCCAGATGCATATCAACGTGAATGTCGTCATAGGGGCAAACCAAGGCGCCGGATTCCGTACGCTCAAGCAAGCCGAGCTCGACCAGCACCGCAGCGTCTTCATGGACACGCTTCACGTCCCGGTACAGACGGCGCGCCAACTCGCGCACGCCCACGCCGCCAGCGCCCTGCAACTCGCCAAGCATGGCCCAGCGGTTCGCCGTCAGCCGCGAAAAAAAAGCGCCAGGCGATTCGAAATTCAACGTTTCCCCCTGGTACACGCCTTCCCGCAGCCCTTTTTCAGCCACGGCGCCCGCGTCACGCAACGCCGCTTTCCACTCGCGGCGGATGGTGATTGTCAGCTTGCGTTCCATGGTGTCCTCCGTCGCTTGTCGACTTCCCGAATGAAGTCTTCAATCAGCGTCTCGATACTGGTGAATTCATAAGGCAGCTCAACCCCATCCAGATGGCAGTGATCGCCTTTGCCACGCTCATTGTCGAACCCAACCACCCTGCGACCATTAACAACGTAAACCAATCGGTATTTGAAACCGTGCGTCGTCGGTGGCACGGGTGTGGGCACCTTCCAAATCACCATCTGGATGATGCCACTGTCGAAAACATCTTTGAAATCGGCGATGAGCTCGGCCGCCATGTTGGCCATTGTGCCAACGATACTGATTGTTGGCAAGTGCGCCAACGAACGATTGTTCAAGCCCACCCCGACGGGCGGTGATATTGCCCATCAAGGCGCCTCCCAAGGATTGATGACCTTGACTCCAGCGGCCAGAAAAGACGCGGTATCCCGCGTTGCCACAGCCAGCCCGTTGGCCCTGGCGGTCGCCGCGATATAGCCGTCGGAATCCCCGATGGCCTTTCCTTGCCTCGCCGCCGCAGCCCGCAGCTGAGCATAGGCCGCCGCAGCCGCCTCATCGAATGCCAACACGCGACCACGGAACAGGGGAAGCATCAGTTGCTCCAGGTTTTCCAGCACCGCCGCCTTTTTCTGCCCGTCGGGATGCACGGCAATGCCATAGCGCAGTTCCGCGAGGGAAATTGTCGCGATGTAGAGCGTCTCGACCAGTTGCGCATCGATCCAGGCGACCACGCGCGGATCCGGCCGCGCCTTGAGCGGCTCGGAAATGACGTTGGTATCGAGCAGAATCATTCGAAACTGACTGGTGGAGTCGATGTGGGGTCGCGGTCGATCACCAGATCAAAGCCACCCGCCTCTTGACCGATCCGTGCCAGCAACGAGCCGAGCTTGACGCGGCCGGCGGGTTGGGTGGCGTGGATCAGGATGTCGCGAATCTCGGCCTCGGTGCTGCGGCCGTGCTGGGCGGCGCGCACCTTCAAAGCGCGATGTGTTTCATCAGGCAGATTTCGAATGGTCACGGCAGACATTGATATCACTCCATATCTTTGCTTAAAATGATATCATTAATTTTTTTTGATATCTATCGACTTCGGCCAAGCAGCGTTGAACCAGTTCCTGTGGCGCTACGCGCCCATCAACTAGAAGGCCAGCAGCGCTCAGACCTACGTTTGCTATCAATTCGAACTTAGCCCAACCGACCCGGATCATCAATTATTGTATTGACAACAATTTATTAATGACAATACAATAATTGCGTGAGACTGGAATTCGATCCCGCCAAGGATGCCGTCAACATCGCCAAACACGGCATTTCCCTTGCGGACGCGATGCTGGTGTACGAGTCACCCAACAAGCTGACCCTGCAATCAGCGCGCTTGGGTGAAGAGCGATTGATGGATGTGGCAATGGTGGAGGTTGCCGGGGTCGTTCTGGTTTTGGTCTATGTGGAACGCACCAACGTTGTTCGGGCAATTTCCCTGCGTCGTGCATCCAGAGCAGAACGGAGGCTTTATGAGCAAGCACAACACGACTAACTGGGAAAAGGTGAAGGCCGAGGCCGACAAGCCGGTTACCCATGACCCCGAGACCGATCTCTACGACCCGAACGACGAAAAGGCAGTGATTGAGTTCTGGAAGGCCGCGAAGGTGTCGCGGCCTGGGCGGCCGCGCGTCGCCGTGAAACGGCCAACCCTGAACATGCGGGTCGACGCCGACGTGATGGAACACCTACGTGAATCCGGCAAGGGCTGGCAAACACGGGTGAATGCAGTCTTGCGTGAAGCTGTGGAGAAAGGGCGATTATAAGAGCCACTTCATTTCCGGCCAACAACCCCGCCAGATGCCGATTGAGAAGTCCCAACCCGCATAGACTGCAAAACGACAGAGCAGTATAGTAGTTTGAAGTAATACCTTACGCTACAGAGGCCCTCACATGACAACGGCAACATCCATCAAGCTCGATGACGAATTGAAGGGGCGTGTGCGGCACCTGGCTGAAGCACGCCAGCGCACTTCGCACTGGATCATGCGCGAGGCCATCGCACAGTATGTCGAGCGCGAGGAAAAACGCGAGTCCTTGAAGCACGAAGTACTCCAGGCATGGGAAGAATTCCAGGCAACAGGCCTGCACGCAACCGCCGAAGAAGTCGATAAATGGCTGGCAAGCTGGGGGGCTGAAACCGAACTACTGGCCCCTGTATGCCACAAATAATATTCGCCCCGGCGGCGATCGGGGATATGCAACGACTGCGTGACTTCCTGCGTCCCAAGACCCCAGACGCCGCACGACGGGTGGGCGAAGCGATCCGGAAGGGCGTGCAAGTGCTTGGTTCACATCCGCGAATGGGCCGGCTGGTCGAAAATCTGCCCGAGCAATACCGGGAATGGCCGATCGATTTCGGCGATAGCGGCTACGTGGCCCGATACCGCATCGATGCCGACATGGTGATCATCCTGGCGATACGGCACCAAAAAGAAACGGGGTATTGAATACAACCAGGTGATCATGATTATCCTTCGTTATCTTCATTCAAATGTTTTATCCGAATCAAGATAAAAAGAGATAATCGAGAATCGCCCCGAGCTGCCTGGGAAAAGCTTAACGCCGCCTCCCCGCCTCCATCCTATCCAGCAACCCGTACCACGCCACCCCAGCCGAGCGAGCGGCATGCGTTCTAAAAGGACGCGGCCTTACTGTGCAGAGGGCGGAAATAACCCTTGACGCACTCTGCATTGCGCACAGATAGCTGGATATGATTTTCGCTGCGGAAACCCGCGCCGGGGTAAATCTCTTCCCCTTCAAGAAAGGGGCCACGCACCGAATCATAAGCCAGTTCCTGGCGTTCTTTTCGATACTGATGCAGAGTGTTCATTACGGCACAGTCCAGCCCCCGGCCAGCCCTGTCAGCCGTTGCGCCTACATTCCTCGGCACCTTCGTGCCGGCGGCAACAGAGACTTGCATGAGCAACCGGTGGGCCTGCTTGACCTGTGCCAACCCATCATGATCGAACAGGTCCAGACAATGTCGCAAGTCGATTATGGCCCCCAAGACAAAGGGAGCCTCGATCTTGCCTTCCTTCTGGCGTTGAACAGCCCAAGCCATCGCACGACCCGGATTCCCTTCCCAGAAATAGATACCGTGCCCGAGCCAATCCCACTGTTGAACGGATGGTTCCAGGTGGCCTCCGTCCCGTAGAATCTTCTGGCCCACCGTTTTATCGCAACCGTGAAATCCGAGTACGAAGCTGGGTTGGTACTCGTAGGTAGACCAAGCGACTGGCATCAAGCGTCACGAAAGGGCTTAGCCAAGTTGCCTTTCGGTGTGACGATACCAGCCCGCCGCAGGAAGGACAGCGCGGATGTCCTGCTGCTAGCTTGCTCCCGCCCATAAGCCTGCATGTCGGCGACGCGCTCTTGAATGGTCATGACGCGCACAGCCTTCCCTAACCGGGGTGATTGCTTCACCGCCCTGGCTGTGGGTTTTCTTGAGGCTTTAGTCGCAACTTTCGTCGTCATGATGGCATCCTTGACTGGCAAGCTTGATGCTATCACACCGAATACAAGCCTATCCGCAATCATGATCAAATAGATCACACACGTCGACGCCGACGTGATGGAACACCTACGTGAATCCGGCAAAGGTTGGCAAACACGGGTGAATGCGGTCTTGCGTGAAGCGGTGGAGAAGGGACGGCTATGAGAGCCACCTCGTTCCCCCCTACTTCCGCCTCCCCGCCTCCATCCTGTCCAGCAACCCATACCACGCCACCCCCGCCGAAATATAGAACCGCTGCAGTCCATGCAACGGAATGGGCGACATCCCAGTAATGGGGAACGGAAACGCGCGCCGGCCCTCGTCGCCGGCGGCCAGCAGCCCCGCCACATGCCGCCCCATGGCGGTGGCGGCCGCCACGCCCCGGCCGTTGTAGCCCAGCGCCACGGTCACCCCCGGCGCCGGCTGATGCACGTGCGGCAGGAAATCGCGCGTGATGGCGATGCGCCCGCCCCAGCGGTATTCGAATTCGAACGGCCCCAGGTTCGGGTACAACAGCGCCAGCGAGCGTTCCAGATGAGCGAAATCGCCGGCGCCGCGCGGATCGGAAAACAGCCCGCGCCCGCCCATCAGCAACCGCCCCTGGTGATCCTTGCGCAAATACAGCAACAGGCGCTGCGCGGTGGACAAGGTCTCGCCGCCCGCCAATATCGCATCGGCCTCGGCACCCAGCGGCCGCGTGGCGGCAATAAAACTGTTGGCCGCCAGCATCGTCCGCGCCAGCCCCGGCCACAAGCCATCGCTGTAGCCGTTGGTGGCCAGCACTACCTGGTCGGCCGACACCGTCGCGCCACCCGCCGTGCTCGCCAGCCAGCGACCGCGCCGGCGCTCCAGGCGCACCACCGGGCTGTCCCCATGGACTCCCGCCCCCGCCTCCAGGGCTGCCCGCGCCAACCCGCGTGTATAGGCCAGGGGCTGCACCGCACCGGCCCGCGCATCCAGCCAGCCGCCCCGGAACATGCCCGAACCTGTGCGCCGCGCCACCTCGCCGCGGTCCATCATCGCCACCGGCGCCCCCCAGCGCCGCCACTGCTCCGCGCGGCGATGCAGCGCCGGCACCGCCGCGTCGTGGTAGCTGACCTGCATCCACCCCCCGCGCACCGGATGGCAATCGATGCCATGCTGTTCAATCAGCCCGAACACCAGGTCGGCCGACCCGCCAATGGCGTGGATCAGCGGCTCGGCGCGATCGCCCAGCATACGCACCAGTTCGTCCGGATCATGCTTCAACGACGGATTCACCTGCCCGCCGTTGCGCCCCGACGCCCCCCAGCCCGGCACATGCGCCTCGAGCACACACACCGCCGTGCCCGCCCGCGCCAGGTGCAGCGCCGTCGACAACCCCGTGAACCCCCCACCGACCACCAGCACATCCGTGCTGGCTGCCCCTTGCAAAGGCGGCGTCTCGGGCGCGGGTGGCGCGGTGGCCGCCCAGACCGACGGCGCCGCCGGATGAGAATCAATGGACCGCACCCCTGCCATCACACCCCCTTATAAACCCGCTGGCCGGTTTCCCGTGGCGGCATGCAGCACCCGGCGCAGAAAGTCCTGCGTGCGGGGGTTCCGCGGCGCCCCCAGCACCTGATCCGCCGGGCCTTCCTCGGCAATGCACCCGTCGTACAGAAAACAGACCCGGTCCGCCACTTCACGCGCGAACCCCATTTCATGCGTCACCACGATCATGGTCATGCCCTCGTCGGCCAGGGCGCGCATCACCTGCAGCACATCCCCCACCAGTTCAGGGTCCAGCGCCGAGGTGGGCTCGTCGAACAACATGGCCTCGGGCCGCATGGCCAGCGCGCGCGCAATCGCCACGCGCTGCTGCTGCCCACCCGACAACTGGGCCGGATACGCCGAGGCCTTTTCCTCGAGCCCCACCTTCCTCAGCAAGGCCAGCGCTTCCCCGCGCGCCTTGGCGACGGACTCGCGCTTGACGTAGACCGGCCCTTCCATGACGTTTTCCAGCACGGTGCGGTGGCCAAACAGGTTGAAACGCTGGAACACCATGCCCAGCGACCCGCGCAGGCGATGGATGGCGTCCGACTTCCGGTCCACCCGCTCGCCGAACACGCGCACCTCGCCGCCGTCGTACGATTCCAGCCCGTTGATGCAGCGCAAGACCGTGGACTTCCCCGACCCGGACGGCCCGATCAGGCACACCACCTCGCCGCGCGCCACTTCCAGCGACACACCGCGCAACACCTCGTGATCGCCGAACGACTTGCGCAGGCCCGAGATTTCGATCATCGCTTGCGCCCCCCGCCCATGCGGCGCTCGAGCCGCTTCAACAGCCAGACCAGTGGCAGGCTCATCAACAGGTAGAGCAGCGCCACCAGCGTGTAGACCGTCATGTTCTGGAACGTGGACGAGGCAATGAGCTGCCCCTCGCGCGTCATCTCGGCCACCGTGATGGTGGACACCAATGACGAATCCTTCAGCATCATGACCAGCGTGTTGCCATACGGCGGCAACGCGATGCGAAACGCCTGCGGCAGCACCACACGCCGCATCATCAGCGGCGTGCGCATGCCGATGGCCTGCGCCGCCTCGCGCTGGCCATCGTCCACCGCCTCGATGCCCGCGCGGAAGTTCTCCGCCTGGTACGCGCTATAGGCGATGCCCAGGCCGATCACCCCCGCCTGGAACGCCGTGAGCTGGATACCAAAATCCGGCAGCACGAAATAGATGTAGAACAGCTGCACGATGATGGGCAGCCCGCGGATCACGTTGATGACCGACGACGCGCCCACGCGCAGCGGCGCCACGTGGCTGAGCCGAAGCAGCGCCAGCGCCAGACCGATGACGCTGCTGAGCGCGAACGACAGCACCGTCACCTGCAGCGTGACCACGGCCCCTTGCAACAGAATGGGCAGGAACTCGCGGGCTTGTACAAAAAACTCATGCATGGACGATCACGCTTTCTTTCGTCATGCGGCCGTGGCGCCCGATCACCGCGTCACACCACGGCACGCCACATCCCACGCGCGGCGATGGTGGTCAACCTGGCGGTCGGCCATCAGATCCCCCACTTCGCCGTGATCTTGCCGAGCTCACCACTGGCCTTCACCTTGGCGATGGCCGCATTCAATTTATTCAGCAGTGCCGTGTCACCCTTGCGCACCACCAGGCAAATGCTGCCCACCGCTTCCTGCTTGTAGTGCGGCTCGAGCTTCACCTTCTTCAAGGTGCCCTGCTTGATCTGGTAGGCCATGATGGGCTTGTCGCCAATACCCGCGTCAATGCGGCCCAGCGCCAGGTCGCGCGCCATGTCGGCGATGGAGTCATACGTGCGGATGGCCTTGAAGTAGCCCTTCTTCATAAGCAGGTTGTAGTACGTCGTGCCCGCCTGCACCCCCATGACCTTGCCCTTGAGCTGGTCCAGCGAGGTGTAGTCGTGCTTGTCATCGGCCCGCACCAGCAGGCCGTCGCCATAATGCGTGTAGACCGGATCGGTGAACGCCACCACCTTGGCGCGCTCCGGCGTCTTGATCATCGCCGCCGAGATCACATCGATCTTGTCCGACGTGAGCGACGGAATCAGCGCCGAGAACACCGTTTGCTGGATCTTGACGTCATCCCCCGCCGCCTTGGCCACCGCCTTGGCCGTGTCCACCATCATGCCCTCGATGGTGTTGGTTTTCACATCCAGGAACGTGAATGGAATGCCGGTGGACGTGGCCCCCACCCGCAGCGTTGCGGCGCTGGCATTCCCCCCCAGCAACGAGGCGGACAAACAAGCCCCGGCGACGACAACTCGAAGACATGTGTTCAGACGTAGCATGACGCGTTCTCCTGTGTGGGCCCGGGTGCATCGCGGGCAAGCCTTAAAATCGTAGAGTCGAACGAATCGTTATTCCATAAGTGTTTACCATTATTCGAATCTAACGAATCGATATTCGATTTTTCAAGAAACTTTTCTATACTATCGTCATGGACTCCAACAGCCACGCCGCGCGCCAAGAACCCCACCCCTTGTTCAACCAGTCACTGGAAAAGGGCCTGGCCGTCATCCGCGCCTTCAGCGCCGCGCACCGTACCATGACCATCGCCGAAGTCGCCGCGCAAGTCGGCATCAACAAAAGCTCGGCCCAGCGCATGGTCTACACCCTGGAGCGCCTGGGCTACCTGAAGAAGCATTCGCGCACCCAGCGCTACCACCTGACCGTGCGCGCCCTGCAACTAGGGTTCAACTACCTGGCCACCCAGACCCTTATCGATGTGGCCAACCCCTTCCTGTCGGAACTGTCGAATTTCAGCCAGGAAACCGTGTGCCTGACCGAGCCAGATGCGCTGGAAATGGTGTACATCGCACGTTTCGTGAGCGCGCGGTATATCCCTATCCACATGCCGATAGGCAGCCGGATTCCGTTGTATTGCACGGGGTCTGGGCGAGCGTATTTGAGTGCGTTGCCGGAAGATGAGGCCATCGCGCTGCTGCGCGCCGGGCCACGCGTGGCTCACACCATGTATACGCGTATGGACGAAGGGGAACTGCTGGAATTGCTGCGGAATGCGCGGCGGCAGGGCTATGCCGTGAACGAGCAGGAGCTGTTTTTAGGGGATACCACCTTGGCCGCGCCCATCATCGACGGGAACGGACAGCCGGTGGCGGCGGTACATATCGTCGCGCCCAGCAGTCGGTGGGC
>DASTNK010000178.1:0-12105 GCA_035720945.1 Burkholderiaceae bacterium | reverse complement strand
GCCAGCGGCGTGTCATCTCGAACCCCCTCGTCAAAGCTGGCTCCATCTGATTTGGCTGTGCCCGTTGTTGCGGATCCACCCGGCGCCGTTGACGCAGCCGTGGAATCACCCACGTCGATCCGCCCGCCGGAATTTCCTGGCGTTTCAGAGCCCGGCATCGTTGTCTCCGGCATTGGTGGCTCCGTTGGTTCGGACGCCCGATTGGATGACCGCGGGCCCGCTCCCGTCGCGCAATCGACTATTTCCCGAGCCACAACTGACGGCTCTCCGCCATCAGGCAACGATCAGCCATCGGACACCGCGCCAGACGACGGGCCTCCCGAAAGCTGGTACGAGGACGCGGGGTTCGCTCCCGATGACACGGGCTTCACGCCTTCCGACGACCCCGACGAATTCGAAACCCTGGCACCCGATGTCGAACGCGCGATGGGCGCCATGCCTGGCAGGAGCCAGGCTGAACAAGCCTCGCCCAGTCTGCGGGCCATGACCCCGGACGCCTGGCCGGCGCTGGCGGCTTCGCTGCCGCTCACCGGGCTGGCCGCGGAGCTGGCGCGCCAAAGCGAATGGCTGGAAGCCGACGACCATCGCATCGCGTTGCGCGTCGCCGTGCGGTCCCTGGTCGAAACGCATGGCAGGGCGCGCTTGCGCACCGTGCTGTCCGAACATTTCGGCACAGCGGTGCAACTCGACATCGAATGCGGCGCCACTGGAGACGCCACCGCGCATGCCGTCGCCCAGGCCCGCAGCGAGGCCCTGCAGCGACAGGCCGAGCAGGACGTGGATGCCGACCCTTTCGTCCGGTCGCTGATCGACGAATTCGGCGGCACGATCATTCCCGGATCGGTGCGGGCCGTGCCGGATGACAAGGCGGCCTAGTGCCGTGTCGTAGAAGGTCGGCCGGCTCGTTCCCGGCGCCTGGCGGCATGAACAGATTCAACCATTATTCACTTCCAGTTCTTATTTCAGTCAGGATGAAGTCACCATGATGAAAGGTCAAATCGCGGGCTTGATGCGACAAGCCCAGCAAATGCAGGAAAACATGAAGAAGGCCCAGGACGCCCTGGCGGAGATCGTCGTCGACGGCGCATCGGGCGGCGGCCTGGTGAAGGTCAGCATGACCTGCCGTCATGACGTGCGCCGGGTCGCCATCGATCCCAGTCTGCTGGGCGACGACAAGGACATGCTCGAAGACCTCGTGGCCGCGGCGTTCAACGATGCGCTGCGCAAGGCCGAGACCACCTCCCAGGAAAAAATGGCCGCGGTCACGGCCGGCATGCCACTGCCACCCGGGATGAAGTTGCCGTTCTGATGGAACCTGCCCTGCCCGAGCCCGAGCCCCTGACGGCGCTCATCCAGGCGTTGCGGCGACTGCCGGGCGTGGGGGTTCGATCGGCCCGCCGCATGGCCTATCACCTGATGCAGCACGATTTGGCGGGGGCCGATCAATTGTCACGGGCGTTGTCGGACGCTGTCCACACACTGGGCCATTGCCCGCGCTGCAACAGCTTCACCGAGGGTGATGTCTGCGCCACGTGCGCGAACCCCAAGCGCGACCCCTCGCTGCTTTGCGTGGTCGAGACGCCGTCTGATCAGAACATGATCGAATCCAGCCATGGTTATCGGGGTTTGTACTATGTGCTGATGGGCCGTCTGGCGCCTCTCGAGGGTGTCGGGCCGGAAGATCTCCACTTCGATCGCGTGATCCAGCGCGCCACCGATGGGGTGGTGCGGGAGGTGATTCTGGCCACCAATTTCACCGCCGAGGGCGAGACCACGGCGCACTATCTGGCGGAATCGCTGCGCGCGCGCGGCCTGACGGTCAGCCGCCTGGCGCGCGGGGTGCCGGCCGGCAGCGAGCTCGAATACGTGGACGCGGGAACCATCGCCTGGGCGCTGATGGAGCGTCGTTCCACCTGAAGTCCGTCGGGCCGGGCCCAGATGATGCAACCGGCCAAATTCAAACTATGCCGTAGGTGGCATTGCCAATACCAGTATGAAAGATACGCTTGTACCCGGATGGGTTGATGGCATAATTGAACGGGTTTTTTTGCCGGGTTTGAAAAACAACGGCGAATAATGTCGAGCGGGCCCGTTTTTCAGGAATGAATTTCCTCGAAACGCATCATGCGCAACTCGCCGACGATCATTGAAGTTCCGTACGACTAAAGGAGGTCGCTCATGTCTTTATCACGCCGAGATTTGCTCAAACTGGCTGGTGCCGCGGGCGCGGCAACAGTGGTGCCGGGTATCAGCCGGGCCGCCAGCGCCGAGAAAAAAGACGTCATCATCGCCGTGGGCGGCCAGGCGCTCATTTATTACCTGCCGCTCAGCATCGCGCGCGACCTGCACTACTTCAAGGACGAGGGGCTCAACGCCAAGGTCATGGACTTCGCGGGTGGCTCCAAGGCCCTTCAGGCCGTGGTGGGCGGCAGCGCCGACGTGGTGTCGGGCGCGTTCGAGCACACCATCTTCCTGCAGTCCAAGGGACAGATGTATCGCACGTTCGCCCAACAAGGCCGCGCGCCCATGATCGTCCTCGGTGTGTCGACAAAGACCATGCCGCACTACAAGACGCCCGCCGACCTCAAGGGCAAGAAAATCGGCGTGACGGCGCCTGGCTCGTCCACCAACATGATGGCCAGTTTCTTCCTGGCCAAACACGGCCTGAAGCCGACCGACGTCTCTTATATCGGCGTGGGGGCGGGGCAGGGAGCCATCACGGCATTGCGCACCGGCCAGATCGACGCCATCGCCAACCTGGATCCGGTCATCAGCACCCTGGTCAAGGCCAACGAGCTGAAGATCATCGCCGACACGCGTACCCTCAAGGACACGCGGGAAATATTCGGTGGCGACATGCCCTCGGGATGCCTGTACGCATCGCAGAAATTCATCGACGAGAACCCGAAGACGGCCCAGGCCCTGGCCAACGCCATTGTGCGCGCTGATCGCTGGATCCAGGAAAACAGCTTTGACAAGATCGCCGCCACCGTACCCAAGCAATATCTGCTGGGCGATCCGGATCTCTACAAACTGGCTCTCAAGGGTAACCGCGAAGCCCTGTCGCCCGATGGCCTGGTGCCGGCCGGCGGCCCGGAAACAGCCCTCAAGGCTCTGGCGGCGTACGTGCCGCACTTCCAGGCCGACAAGATCGACATCTCCAAGGTCTGGACCAACGCCTACGCCTTGAAAGCCGACAAGAAATATCCGCATGCCTGACGCCGCGCTCCTGCTCGACCACATCACCTGCACCTTCAAGTCCAACCGGGGCGACAACGCGTCCTACACCGCTGTCAAGGACGCCCATATCGCCGTCGCGCCCGGCGAGTTCGTCTCGGTGGTCGGGCCCACGGGCTGCGGCAAATCCACCTTGTTGAACGTGGGGGCGGGGCTGCTGGCCCCGTCTTCGGGGCAGATCAAGGTGTTTGGCGAGCCGCTCAAGGGCGTGAACCAGCGCGCGGGCTACATGTTCCAGGGCGAGGCGTTGCTGCCCTGGCGCAACGCGCTGGACAACGTCACGGCTGGCCTGGAATTCGCCAAGGTTCCCAAGGCCGATGCCGTGAACCGGGGGCGGGAGTGGCTCAAGCGGGTGGGGCTTGGGGGTTTCGAGAACCGCTACCCGCATCAGATGTCAGGGGGCATGCGCAAGCGTGTCATGCTCGCCCAGACTCTGATCCGCAACCCCGACATCATCCTCATGGACGAGCCGTTCTCCGCGCTTGACATCCAGACCCGTCAGCTCATGGAAAACGAGGTGCTGGATCTCTGGATGGCGCAGCGCAAGGCGGTCTTGTTCATCACGCATGACCTGGATGAGGCCATTGCCATGAGCGACCGCGTGGTGGTGCTGTCGGCGGGGCCGGCCACGCATCCCATCGGCGAGTTCATCATCGACATTCCCCGGCCGCGCGACGTGACCGAGGTGCGCGGCAATCCGCGCTTCATCGAACTGCATGCCGCCATCTGGGACGTCCTGCGCGAGGAAGTCCTGAAGGGCTATGCCCAGCAGAAACGGGCCTGATCCATGTCCAACACACGCAAACACCGTTCTTACATGATGCGCCTGTGGCAGGTGCTGCTGCTCGTCATCCTCATCGCCGCGTGGCATTTCGCGTCGCGCAATATCAATTTCGCGTTTTTCTTCGGCAAACCCGCGCAGGTGGTTCAGGTCATCTGGGCGTGGTTCGTGACCGACGGCAATATCTACCATCATCTGGGGGTCACACTCACGGAAACCGTGCTGGCCTTCATTATCGGTACCGCCACCGGCCTGGCGTGTGGTTTGTGGCTGGGGCTGTCCCGTGGCGCGAGCGCACTGCTTGAACCCTATGTCAAGGCGCTCAATTCCATGCCTCGGGTCATCCTGGCCCCTATCTTCGGCATGTGGTTTGGCCTGGGTATCTGGTCCAAGGTGGCGCTGGCGGTCACCCTGGTCTTTTTCATCGTGTTCTTCAATGTGTACCAGGGTGTGCGCGAAGTCAGCACCACGCTGCTCGACAATGCGCGCATGCTTGGGGCCAGTCGCAATCAGCTGCTGCGCCATGTGTACATTCCGTCGGCCACGAGTTGGGTGTTCTCCAGTCTGCACACTTCGGTGGGGCTGGCGTTCGTCGGCGCCGTGGTGGGGGAATATCTGGGGTCGGCCAGCGGGGTTGGCTATCTCATTCTGCAGGCCGAGGGCACGTTGGACGTCAACACGGTGTTCGCGGGTATCGTCGTGTTGACGATTTTCGCGCTCATTCTTGACGGGATCGTCGGTTTGGTTGAAGAGCGGTTCCTGGTGTGGAAGCCGAAGGCCGGGGAAACTGAGAAAATCTAGCGCTTCGTGCTGGTTCAGGTGTGTGCCGGGTTTGGCGCTGTTGGTATCTGAAGGCGCTGTCCACCGGGGCTTGGGGCGGGGCCGGCACGGCGTGCTTGATCCGAATCTGGCTCGTCCAGGCGGGCGTCGGGCTGACCTCAACGCTTAGACACCGCCCGACGACTGCCCCCGCCTGGGCGAGCCAGATTCGGCGCACGCCTTACGCCGGTCCCACCCCAAGCCCCGGTGGACAGCTTGCGGTGGTGGCATGTTGGGAGCTCACTGACTCGCATCTGCTCCCTGGGTCGTGTCATGGATGATCCCCGGCCGGAGCCCCTCTCGGCCAAAACTGTGCAAAGAATCCTGAAGCCGCGCCAGCCTTGATGTTGGCGGGTTCGCGCGGGCGCGCGGCGGCCGGCCGCGGGCTCCACGGTATAATCTGAAAGTTTTATTTCCGTTTCGTCACTACAATATTTGGGGTTTACCGTGCTGCCGTCATTATTTTCCGAAGAGGCTCAGAAGCCTTCTTTTGCGATCCTTGCCCTGGCGGACGGTACGGTTTTCAAAGGGGTGTCGATCGGCGCCAAGGGGTACAGCGTCGCCGAGATCGTGTTCAACACCGCCATGACCGGCTATCAAGAGATCCTTACCGATCCCAGCTATAGCGGCCAGATTGTCACGCTGACGTATCCCCACATCGGCAACACCGGCGTCAACGATGAAGACGTCGAATCCTCTCGTGTCCACGCCGCCGGCCTGGTGGTGCGCGACTGCTCTTCGCGGGTCTCGAACTTCCGCGCCACGCGATCGCTGCCTGAATACCTCGAGTCGCAGGGTGTGGTGGCGATCGCGGGCATTGACACCCGCAAGTTGACCCGCATTCTGCGTGAAAAGGGTGCCCAGGGTGCCTGCATCCTGGTGGGTGAGGACATCGACCAAGCCGTGCGCCTCGCGCGGGAGTTCTCGGGCATGTCGGGCCAGGATCTGGCCCGGGTCGTGTCCGTGGACAAGTCATTCGAATGGCATGAGGGCACCTGGCGGCTCGGCGAGGGCTACGATCAGCCACAAGCCGATGCCTATCATGTGGTGGCCTACGACTTCGGCGTCAAGCGCAACATTCTGCGGTTGCTCGCCCAGCGTGGTTGCCGCGTGACCGTCGTGCCGGCGCGCACACCGGTTGCCGACGTTCTGGCGCTCAAGCCAGACGGGCTGTTTCTGTCGAATGGCCCGGGTGATCCGGAACCGTGCGATTACGCCATTGACGCGGCCAAGGCCGCGTTCCAGAAGAAGATCCCGCTTTTCGGCATCTGCCTTGGCCAGCAGATCATGGGCCTGGCCCTGGGCGGCAAAACGGTCAAAATGAAGACCGGCCACCATGGCGCGAATCACCCGGTTCAGGACGTTCAGACCGGGCGTGTGTTCATCACCAGTCAGAACCACGGGTTCGCGGTCGATGTCGAATCGCTGCCGGCCAATGCCCGGGTGACCCACGTGTCGTTGTTCGACGGCACCTTGCAGGGGTTCGAACTCACGGACAGCCCCGCCTTTTTCTTCCAGGGCCACCCCGAGGCCAGTCCGGGTCCGCACGACATCATCGTGCTCTTCGACAAATTCATCAGCCTGATGGCCGCCCAGAAATAAGAAAGACAGCACCATGCCAAAGCGTTCAGACATTCAAAGCATTCTTATCATTGGCGCCGGGCCGATCGTGATCGGCCAGGCGTGCGAATTCGACTACTCCGGGGCACAGGCCTGCAAGGCGCTCAAGGCCGAGGGGTTCCGCACTATTCTGGTCAACAGCAATCCGGCGACCATCATGACCGACCCGGATACGGCCAACGTCACCTACATCGAGCCCATCACGTGGCAGGCGCTCGAGAAGGTCATCGAAAAGGAAAAGCCCGACGCGATCCTGCCCACGATGGGTGGCCAGACGGCGCTGAACTGCGCCCTCGATCTGGCCCATCACGGGGTACTCGACAAACACGGTGTCGAGCTCATCGGGGCCAACGAGCAGGCCATCGAAAAGGCGGAAGACCGCCAGAAGTTCAAGCAGGCCATGACGCGCATCGGTCTGGAGTCGGCCAAATCGGGTGTGGCGCACACCATGGAAGAGGCGTGGGCCGTTCAACGCGACATCGCCGCCCAGATCGGCACGTCGGGTTTTCCCGCCGTGATCCGGCCCAGCTTCACGCTGGGCGGCACGGGCGGTGGTATTGCCTACAACCCCGAGGAATTCGAGACCATCTGCCGGCGGGGGCTGGACGCCTCGCCCACCAACGAACTTCTTATCGAGGAATCGTTGCTGGGCTGGAAGGAGTTCGAGATGGAGGTGGTGCGCGACGCGGCGGACAACTGCATCATCGTGTGCGCGATCGAGAATCTCGACCCCATGGGGGTGCACACCGGTGATTCCATCACGGTGGCGCCCGCGCAGACGCTGACCGACAAGGAATACCAGATCATGCGCGACGCCTCGATCGCGGTGCTGCGCGAAATCGGGGTGGATACGGGTGGTTCGAACGTGCAGTTCGCCGTCAATCCCGCTAACGGCCGCATGATCGTCATTGAAATGAACCCGCGTGTGTCGCGGTCTTCGGCGCTGGCCTCCAAGGCTACCGGTTTCCCTATCGCGAAGGTGGCGGCCCGGCTGGCGGTCGGCTACACGCTCGACGAATTGCGCAACGAGATCACGGGTGGCGCCACGCCTGCCTCGTTCGAACCCTCCATCGATTACGTCGTCACCAAGGTGCCGCGTTTCGCATTTGAAAAGTTTCCGCAGGCCGACTCGCGCCTCACCACGCAGATGAAGTCGGTGGGCGAGGTCATGGCCATCGGACGCACCTTCCAGGAGTCTTTCCAGAAAGCCCTGCGCGGGCTGGAAGTGGGGGTGGACGGTCTCAATCAGAAAACCACCGATCGCGAAAAACTGCAGGTTGAACTGGGCGAACCCGGCCCCGAGCGTATCTGGTACGTGGGCGACGCCTTCGCCCAGGGGTTCAGCCTGGACGAGGTGCATGCTCTCACGCGCATCGACCCGTGGTTCCTCGCGCAGATCAAGGAAATCGTCGATATCGAACTGGCACTCGAGCAGCGCACGCTGGCCGAGCTGGATTTCCAGACGCTGTTCGATCTGAAGCGCCGCGGGTTTTCCGACCGCCGTCTGGCGTTCCTGCTGGACACGTCCGAGGCCGAGGTGCGCAAGCTGCGCCACCAGTTGAACGTGCGTCCCGTGTACAAGCGCGTCGACACCTGCGCGGCGGAATTCTCCACGCGCACGGCCTACATGTATTCCACCTATGAAGACGAGTGCGAGGCCGCGCCCACCGATCGCAAGAAGATCATCGTCCTGGGCGGGGGTCCGAACCGCATCGGCCAGGGCATCGAGTTCGACTACTGCTGTGTGCACGCCGCGCTGGCGCTGCGTGAGGACGGGTTCGAGACCATCATGGTCAATTGCAACCCGGAGACCGTCTCAACCGACTACGACACGTCGGATCGCCTGTATTTCGAACCGCTCACGCTGGAAGACGTGCTCGAGATCGTCAACAAGGAAAATCCAACCGGCGTCATCGTGCAGTATGGTGGCCAGACGCCGCTGAAGCTGGCGCGCGCGCTCGAAGCCAATGGGGTGCCCATCATTGGCACCAGCCCCGAATCCATCGACGTCGCCGAAGACCGCGAACGGTTTCAGAAGCTGCTGAACAAGCTGGGCCTGCGCCAGCCGCCCAACCGCACCGCGCGCACTGAGGGCGAGGCCATCGCCCTGGCTGCCGAGATCGGCTATCCGCTGGTGGTGCGCCCCAGTTATGTATTGGGTGGGCGCGCTATGGAAATCGTGCACGAGCAGACCGACCTGGAGCGCTACATGCGCGAGGCGGTCAAGGTCAGCAACGATTCCCCCGTGCTGCTCGACCATTTCCTCAACAACGCCACCGAGGTGGACGTGGACTGCCTGGCCGATGGTCAGCAGGTGGTCATCGGCGGCGTCATGGAGCACATCGAGCAAGCCGGAGTGCATTCCGGGGACTCGGCCTGCAGCCTGCCGCCGTATTCCCTGTCGGCGGAAACCATCACTGAAATCAAACGTCAGACTTCTTTGATGGCGCGGGCGCTCAACGTCAACGGCCTGATGAACGTGCAGTTCGCCATTCAGGAAGGCGACGTCTATGTGCTCGAGGTCAACCCGCGCGCGTCGCGCACGGTGCCGTTCGTGTCCAAGGCCACGGGCCTGCAACTGGCCAAGATCGCGGCGCGCGCCATGACGGGCCGCACGCTGGCCGCGCAGAATGTGCAGGAAGAAGTGGTGCCGCCGTATTTCTGTGTCAAAGAAGCCGTGTTCCCCTTCGTGAAGTTCCCCGGGGTCGACACCATCCTGGGTCCGGAAATGAAGTCCACCGGCGAGGTCATGGGCGTGGGCGACAGCTTCGGCGAAGCGTTCGTGAAGTCTCAACTGGCCGCCGGAGTGTTGCTGCCCGAATCGGGTGTGGCTTTCATCAGCGTGCGTGCCCAGGACAAGCCCCGGGCGGTGGAAGTGGCCAAGGGCCTGGCGGCGCTGGGCTTTTCGATCGTGGCGACGCGCGGCACGGCCGCGGCCATCGAAGCCGCGGGATTGTCGGTCCAAGTGGTCAACAAGGTCACGGAAGCGCGCCCCCATATCGTCGACATGATCAAGAACGGGGAGATCTCCCTGGTGATCAACACTGTTGAGGAGCGGCGCAACGCCATTGCCGATTCGCGCGCCATCCGCACACATGCCCTGGCCGGGCGCATCACCTTCTTCACCACCATCGCCGGCGCCTGGGCGGCCGTGGAAGGGTTGCAGTATCTGCGCCAGGGCAGGGGCCTGCAGGTCTACGCGCTGCAGGATCTGCACGCGCGCACCAGAGCCCTCTGACGGGCGCGCGCGCCATGCGCGTCTTCATCACCGGGGCCAGCAGCGGCATTGGTGCGGCGCTGGCCCGTGCCTATGCCGCGCGTGGCGCGCAACTGGGGCTGGTGGGGCGCCGTATCCAGGCGCTCGACGAGTTGGCCGAGGCGCTTCCCGGCGATCACCGCGTCTATTCCCTGGATGTGCTCGACCGTGCGCGCTTGCACGCGGCGGCCGCTGATTTCCTGGCGTCAGGACCGGTCGACGTGGTGATCGCCAGCGCCGGCATCAGCGCGGGGACGCTCACGGAAGAAGCCGATGATTTCGAGGTCTTCAAAGCCATTATGGCGACGAACGTGAACGCCACGGTGGCTACATTCGAGCCGTTCATCGCTGCCATGAAGCGCGCCGGCCGGGGCTCGCTGGTTGGCATTTCCAGTGTCGCCGGGGAGCGGGGCCTGCCGGGCGCCGGCGCATACAGCGCTTCAAAAGCCGCGGTGCGTCTGTATTGCGAGAGCCTGCGCGTGGAGCTTGCGGCCTCCGGTATCCGGGTGGTGACCTTGGCGCCGGGGTTCATCCGGACGCCCATGACGGCAGGCAATCCCTACCGCATGCCGTTTCTCATGCCCGTCGATACCTTCGCCGGCAAGGCGGTCGCCGCCATCGATCGTGGTGACGCGTTCCGGATCATTCCCTGGCAGATGGCGTGGGTCGCCTGGCTGTTGCGCCGTGTTCCGCGCGGCCTCTATGATCGCTTCGCCGCCGGCCGAGGGCGCAAGCCCCGATCGCGAGGCTGAGCGGCTGGGAAATGGCCGCCGCGTCTTGTCCCCGCCTTGTCCGGAAATCAACCCCGTGGGGTGGCGGGAGGGCAGGGGGGAGGATGTCCGGCCTCTCGGCGGAGCCCCCTGCAAGGGGATCATTTCAGCCCATGCGAGTAGTCTGTTTTCACTACCCATGGTGGGGATTTTTATTTTATTTTTTGTTTTTTTTCAAAAACTTATAGAAAATATAAGGGAAAACCCTTATATCCTCTCCCGAGGCTTGCAATTTGTTCGATCTTTGCCGACAATAGCCCTATGTCCCCGGTTCCACCGAGCCGGGGATTTGTTTTGATCCGGGCAGGCTATGCCTGGGGCGCGACGCCTCAGGTGGCGGGTGTTGCGCATCGCCCCATCCGGGGTGGTGTAAACGACAGGCCAGCGGCTGGTCATCTTCGCGCCGCTGTCCGGGGCTTTCCTCAAATCGGCGGTTTTTCCGTCACGCTCGTATCAACGGGGCGCTCCCTGTGGCGGAGCGTCTTTTTACTTTTTGATTCAGGAATAGGTATGTCTACGATTCCATTGACGGCTCGCGGCGCTGTGCGCCTGCAGGCAGAACTGCATCGCTACAAGACGGTGGAACGTCCGGCGGTGATCAATGCGATCGCCGAAGCCCGCTCTCATGGCGATTTGTCCGAAAACGCCGAATATGACGCCGCGCGCGAGCGCCAGGCCTTCATCGAAGGGCGTATCCAGGAACTGGAAGGCACGCTGTCCAATGCCCAGATCATCGATCCCACCGCGCTTGACGGCGTCGATGGCCGGGCGGTGTTCGGCGCTACGGTTGAAATCGAAGACCTGGAATCGGGCGAGCGTGTTGCGTATCAGATTGTCGGCGATGTCGAGGCCGACATCCGCGCAAACCTGATTTCCGTCTCCAGTCCGGTGGCTCGGGCGCTCATCGGCAAGAGCGAGGGAGACGTTGTCGAGGTCCAGGTGCCCGCCGGCACTCGCGAATACGAGGTCCTGCGGGTCAGCTACGTTTGAGGTCGCCGGATGTGGCTCAGTGTTCGTGGCGGGACAGGTGTTTCCTGGCCCCGGCTCTGAGGCTGAGGGCACTGGTTCGGCGGGGAATATTGTGCGCCGGTGCGCGCGAGGCGGATGCCGCCGGACGGGCGCGGGCCGCCGTGGGGGTGTCGCGCTCGGCTTTCCGGGCCGCGCGTTCGCTCTTGCGGGTGGCGCGGGTTTTGGCGGCGCCCGTTGCTGCCATTTTCTTTGGGGTGTGCGGCTCGGACGGTTTGCGCAGGGCCCGGGTGGGCATGGGCGAGGTGTCGGCGGGCTTGGCGACCTTGTCGGGCCGGTAGACGATCAGCGTTTTGCCCAGATGGTGCACAGGCGCGCATGATAGCGTTTCGCAGATGGTTTCGAGCATGGCGACGCGTGCGTCGCGGTCGTCACCCGCCACGCGGACCTTGATGAGTTGGTGGGCCTTGAGGTTCAGGTCGATTTCCTTGAGCACGGCCTCGGACAGGCCGCGGTCACCGATCAGGACGACTGGCCGCAAGGGGTGCGCGGCGGCACGTAGGGTGCTGCGCTCTTTGGCGGTGATATCGAGTTTTGGCATATTGAGATTGTACGGGAATGGCCAAGAAAAAATTCTCAAAAGAGTGGATACAGCA
>DASTNK010000177.1:0-26184 GCA_035720945.1 Burkholderiaceae bacterium | reverse complement strand
CGCTGTTGCTGCATCTGGGTACGAAGGCTGAATCGAATCCGGCCGTGCTCGACAAGCCGAACGGCGAGGAAGAGCGTGTGTTGTTCGCGGCCATCCGTGAGCGTTTGGCGGTGGATCCGAAGTGGTATTCCAGTCGTCTGGCGCAGATTCGCGGGGTCACGGAAGAGACCACCACGGGGGTGCATCGTCTGTACCAGATGTCGCAGAAGGGCGAACTGGCGGTGCCCGCCATCAATGTGAACGATTCGGTCACGAAGTCGAAGTTCGACAATCTGTATGGCTGCCGCGAGTCGCTGGTCGACGGCATCAAGCGGGCGACGGATGTCATGGTGGCGGGCAAGGTCGCGGTGGTGTGCGGGTTCGGCGATGTGGGCAAGGGCTGCGCGCAGGCGTTGTCGGCGTTGCGGGCCCAGGTGTGGGTCACCGAAATCGACCCTATCTGCGCGCTGCAGGCTTCGATGGAAGGCTACAAGGTGGTGACGCTCGACGAGGTGGCCGACAAGGCCGACATCTTCGTCACATGCACGGGCAACTATCATGTGATTACGCGCGGGCACATGGATCGCATGAAAGACCAGGCCATCGTCTGCAACATCGGGCACTTCGACAATGAAATCGATGTGGCCTCGATCGAAAACCTGCAGTGGGAAGAAGTGAAGCCGCAGGTTGACCACGTCATTTTCCCCGATGGCAAGCGCATCATCCTGCTGGCCAAGGGGCGCCTGGTGAACCTGGGCTGCGCGACCGGGCACCCGTCGTTCGTGATGTCGGCGTCGTTCACCAACCAGACCATCGCCCAGATCGAGCTCTTCACGCGGGGCGAGGCGTACAAGAAGGGGCAGGTGTATGTGCTGCCCAAGCATCTTGATGAAAAAGTGGCGCGCCTGCACTTGAACAAGCTGGGTGTGTCCCTCACGCGCCTGCGTCCCGACCAGGCGGATTACATCGGTGTGCCGGCCGATGGTCCGTACAAGCCGGGTCATTATCGTTATTGACGCGTCGGAGCCCCGTGCCGTTAATGCGTCCGCGCCTGGTCGCGACGCGTGGCCTCGGGGCCGTCGGCTGCGGTTTGCCCAATGGCACCGTGGCTGGCGCTTCGCAACAGGTGGAGTCGTTCCATGGAAATCATTCTTGTCTGGATACTGAACGCGGTGGCGCTGCTGATCGTGGCCTACATCCTGCCGGGCATCAATGTGGCGTCCTTCGGGTCGGCGCTGATCGCGGCGCTGGTGCTGGGTCTGCTCAACACGTTGGTCAAGCCGTTGCTCATCCTGTTGACGCTGCCCATCACCATCGTGACGCTGGGGTTGTTCCTGGTGGTGATCAACGCGCTGGTGTTCTGGTTCGCGGGGTCGATCCTGAAGGGTTTCCAGGTCGGCGGTTTCTGGTGGGCCGTCATCGGCGCCATCGTCTATAGCCTGGTTTCAGGCTTGTTGTCCAGGTTGATGTATTGATGAGTATCGAGCAGGCGGTCAGCCTGGAATTCTTTCCGCCCCGCGATATCGCGGCCCAAGAGAAACTGGTGCGGTCGGCCAAGCAGTTGCTGGTCGTGCGCCCCAGCTATGTCAGCGTCACGTTCGGTGCGGGCGGCTCCACGCGCGCCGGCACGACCAATACGGTCAATCTGTTGCAGAATCTGGGCTATGACGCCGCGCCACACCTGTCGTGCGTGGGGTCGACCCGCGCCGAGCTGGCCGAGATCCTGGATGGTTATCGCGCACAGGGTATCAGGCGTCTCGTCGCCCTGCGTGGCGACATGCCGTCAGGCATGGGGCCGCAGTCTGGCGAACTGCATTACGCCAGCGACTTGGTGCGTTTCATTCGGGAACACAGTGGCGACTGGTTCAACATCGAGGTCGCGGCCTATCCCGAAACCCACCCGCAAGCGACGACGGCGGCGGGGGATCTGGATCGTTTCGTCGACAAGGTCGAAGCCGGCGCCAACAGCGCCATCACGCAGTATTTCTTCAATCCCGATGCGTACTTCGATTTCGTCGGGCGGGCCCGGGCAAAAGGCGTCACGGTTCCCATCGTGCCGGGCATCATGCCTATCACCAACCATTCGCAACTGGTGCGGTTCTCCAACATGTGCGGCGCCGAAATCCCGCGCTGGATCCGGTTGCGGCTGGCCGATTTCGGCGATGACCGCGCGTCCATCAGGGCTTTCGGGGTCGATGTCATCACGCAACTGTGCCGGTCGTTGCTTGATCATGGCGCGCCGGGGCTGCATTTCTACACCCTCAATGGCGCTGAAGCCGTGCTGAGCATCTGGAAAGGGTTGGCCTGAAGCCGGGATCTAGACAGAATGTGTTGACCTACCACACCTCAAGAGACGCGGATTACGCTTGGGGTTTTACAACCTGAGGCGCAGAGCCGTAATTGAGGGGGTAGGTCAACACATTCTGTCTAGCGCAGTGTTTGACGCTATCAGGGACATGAAACCGCGTCTTTTCGGCCTGGGCGGCGTTGCGTGAGCTCGTCAGAGGACTGGCGCGGGAACAGCCCAGCCTTTGTCTGTCAACACCGCGTCGAGCCGCACGTCGTGCGGGGCGGGCGCGTACTCTTCGCCAGACAGGTCGCCGCAGGCCCAGGCGATGCCGATACTTGTGTACGGATGATTCCGGGCTTTCAGGTCGGCCAGTGTGCGGTCATAATAGCCTTTGCCGTAACCCACGCGATCGCCGGCACGCGTGAATCCCAGCGTCGGCACCAGCACCACGTCGGGTGGTGGCGCGACATCGCCTTGGGGCTCTTCGATGCCGAAGGCACCGGTCTCCATGGGTGTGTCGGGGGTCCACAGGCGGAATTCCAGCGGGGCGTCGGGTTTGGCGATAACGGGCAACGCCACACTCAGACCTTCCTCTTCCACCCATTGAATCAGCAAGGGTTGTAGTTCGGGCTCCTGTTCCAGGGACCAGAATGCGGCGATGCAACTCGGGGCGCGGCGGCCTTCTTGCCGCAATCGCGCACGGGTGGTTGCCAGCCAGGTGAACAGGCGCCCTCGAATCAATAGCGCTCCCCGATGGCGATCTATGGGATTTTGCGCTATGCGTCGTTCTTTCAGTCGCGCGCGAAGCGCGGCTGCGGTATTCTCTGCGGTGTGGTTCATGGATGGTGGTTGGTGAAATCGGGGTTCAGAAATTCAATGGCTTTTACCACTCAGCGACAACAGTATCAGAAAACCCGCGCACCTTCCCGCGCCCATCCCCGATCCGGCGTGCGTCTCGCACGATGCATGGCGCTCATGGCGTTTCTGGGGTTGACTGGCTGCGCAAGCGGAGGAATGCCCAAGGCCGCCGCGTCACCCGAGTCCCTCGGGGCGACGCAGCCCGACGCGCCGGCTTCCCCGGCGGGCGGCGCGTCAGCCAGCTTGTCGGCCACCATGACCAACGCCGACGCGCGCCAGGCCCTGATCGACGCACACGACGCCATGAAAGGCCGGCAATGGAGCCAGCTCGCCCAACTGGTTCCCGCCGCCAGCCGTGATCCGCTTCTGGGTGCGTATGCGCAGTATTGGCTGTTGCGCCACCAGTTGTCCGACCCGAACGAGCCCGTGCCGACCGCCGCGGTCAAGCATTTCGTCGACAGCACCGACAATACGTGGCTCGTCCAGGACATCAAGGCCGACTGGATCGTCGCCGCCGCGCGCAGCGCCGACTACGGCACCGTCAACCGCATTGGCCCGGTGAATGTCGACCGGACGTCGGTGGAATGCTCGCGCCTGCTGGCGCAACACATGACGGGCGGGCGGGTGTCCGCCACCGATGCCTTGGCGGCGTTCAAGCCCATCCGGTCATGCTGGGCCCTGTTCGATCAACTGGTGCCGAACAAGGTGTTGGGTTGGAATGATATCGATCCGCTGATGCGGGCGGCGCTGGAAGACGGCAAGACGGGTAACGCCAGTCGTCTTGCGTCATATCTGTTCGATGCATCGGAAATGCGTGACTACCGCGCGCTCATGAAACATGCGCGCAAATGGCTCGACAAACAGCATCGGCCGCAGTCGCGTGAGCGCATCGAGCTCGTCACGCTGGCCCTGTCGCGGCTTGGTCGCGGCGACCGCGATAAAAATGCCGAGTACATCGAGCAACACTGGGCGCGGGCCATCCCGAAGCAGGATCTGGAATGGGTCTGGGGCCAGTTCGGCCTGGTGGCCGCGCTGCGTGTCGACGATGACGCGGCCAAGTGGTACCGGCGCTCGGGCAAGGCGCCCATGACGGACTACAACCATGCCTGGCAGGTGCGCACCGAGCTTCGCCAGGCGAAAATCAGTTGGCCGCGTGTGCGTGATGCCATTCTGAAAATGACGGCGCGCCAGCAGGCCGAGCCGGTCTGGACGTATTGGTACGGCCGAGCCCTCGAGGCCGAGGGGAACCGGGCCGAGGCCGACAAGTATTTTTCGTCCATCGAGAACGATTACGGTTTTTATGGGCAGCTCGCGAACGAGGCTCTGGGACGCCAACTGACCATCCCGCCCGAGCCCAAGCCGGTCACCACCACAGAAGAGGCCGCAGCCCGCGCCAACATGGGGCTGGAACGCGCCGTCGCACTGTTTCAACTCGGCTGGCGCCACCAGGCTGTGCCGGAATGGAACTACGCGTTGCGCGGCATGACCGACCGCCAGTTGCTCGCAGCAGCCAAGCTGGCTGACGACGAACACATTTTCGATCGTGTCATCAACACGTCTCTGCGCACACAGCACACCGTCGATTTCAAGCAGCGGTTCATCGCGCCTTTCGAAGGCCAGGTCGCGGCCAAGGCCAAACTGATCAACCTGGATGTGGCGTGGGTCTATGGGCTGATCCGTCAAGAGTCCCGGTTCATCACCGATGCGCGCTCGCATGTGGGGGCATCCGGCCTGATGCAACTCATGCCGGGCACGGCCAAGTGGGTGGCCAAGAAGATCGGCATGGCGGATTTTTCGCCATCGACGGTCAATGATTTCGACACCAACACCATCCTGGGCACCAATTACCTCAATATGGTGCTTCAAGACCTGAATGGCTCGCAATTGTTGGCCACGGCGGGGTACAACGCCGGGCCGCGCCGCCCCATGTTGTGGCGATCCAAGTTGCCGGGGCCGGTGGAAGGCGCGATTTTCGCGGAAACCATTCCGTTCACCGAAACGCGTTTGTACGTCAAGAACGTGATGTCCAATGCCACCTATTACGCCATGATGTTCTCGGGCAAACCCTTCTCGCTCAAGAAGCGCCTGGGCGTGGTGTCGCCCGAGCCTGATCGGCAGGTGGCCCTGCCTTGAGCGCCACGGGGTCCGATCCCGTTCGACCGGGAGACGGCGTGCACCCTACACGCGCCACGATTGACGCACCATCGGGTACCGACACCGCGACTATCGGGCTGGATGTCTACATGGTCGGTGGTGCCGTGCGCGACGCCCTGCTGGGCAAGCCAGCGGGGGATCGCGACTGGGTCGTGGTTGGCGCCACGCCTGAAAACATGTCGGCTCGCGGCTTCGTGCCCGTGGGCGGTGACTTTCCCGTTTTTCTGCACCCTGTCACCAAAGAGGAATACGCCTTGGCGCGCACTGAGCGCAAGTCGGGGCGGGGCTATAAAGGCTTTACCTTTCATACGGGTGCCGATGTCACCCTGGAAGCTGACTTGCGGCGTCGGGATCTGACCATCAACGCCATGGCGCGCAGTCCCGATGGCCGCCTGGTCGATCCGTGGGGGGGCCAGGCGGACATTCACAACAAAATCCTGCGCCATGTCGGGCCCGCATTCGCCGAGGATCCCGTGCGCCTATTGCGGCTGGCACGTTTCGCGGCCCGGTTTCCGGAATTTTCCGTGGCCGATGAAACCCTGGACCTGGCGCGCCGGTTGGTGGCCGATGGCGAGGTGGATGCCCTCGTGCCCGAGCGCGTCTGGCAAGAGGTGGCCAAAGGCCTGATGACGACAGGCCCAGGGCGCATGTTCCAGGTGCTGCAGTCGGTCGGGGCGCTGGAACGCGTGGCACCGGGGCTGGTGTTCACGCTGGATGTCGGGTCGCAGCTGGCCATCGCGGCGCGGCGCGGACTGGGGCTGGCGGCGCGGTTTGGCGTGCTGTGTCACGAGTCCGCCGAGCCTGGCAACATCGGCGAAGCCTGGCGCGCGCCCGGCGAGTGCCGGCACCATGCCACGTTGCTGCCGCGAGTTCTTGCCGGCGTCAACGGGCGCGATTCAGGTGGTTGGCTGGCACTGTTGGAAGCCACCGATGCGTTCCGCAAACCGCAGCGCTTTCTTGAACTGGTGGATGCCGCCGGTTGTGTGCTCGAGGTCGACGACGCGGCCTGGCGCCTGCGGCTGGAAGCGGTTCGCGCCGTGGACGCCGGGGCCATCGCGCGTGCGGCGCAGGGACGCCCCGACCGCATCCGCCAGGCGCTGGGCGCGGCGCGGTTGGCGGCGCTGGAATCGCTGCGCTGACATCCCGCGCGGCGCCGCGCACCAGCGCGCCGTCGAGTCATAGCCGATGTCGGCGATCGCCCATGGTGAAGCCCATCAACGCCGTGTCCAGTTCCCGCCCAACCGCCAGCACCTTGAACAATTCCCCCATCTCGGCCTCCGAGATCAATTGTTGAACCGCGGCCAAGTCGCTGTAGCGCGCCGCCTGGTCGGCCGCGTGGGCGCGGGCTTCTTCCATGACCTCGGGCAACCCCGCATTGAGCAGAAACCGGGCTTGGGAGGTATAGCCCAGCACGTCGAGGCCGCCGTCCAGCGCGGCATCCGCCATGGCGGTGAAGTCCACATGCGCGGTGATGTCCTGCAGACCAGCGTGGACAAGGGGTTGGCTGTGCGCATGGTGCCGGAAGTGGCACATCAACGTGCCGCCGGCACGCTGAGGGTGGTAGTACTCATGCCGGGGGAAGCCGTAATCGATGATCAGCGCCGCGCCGCGCCGCAGCCAGCCGCCCATCTGGCGCATCCAGGCTTCCGCCTGTCGGTTGATTTCTGATTGATAGCCAGGCATGTGCGGCACGCGTTGTTCGATCAGTTGGCGCAACGCCGGGGAGGCGGGCTTTTCGGTGAACATGAACGGCGTGGCGTGGTCGGCGGATACCGGGGCGTCATCGATGCGTGGGTGGCCAAGGCTGGCCTGGATGCCTTGGGTGTGACGTTGGCGCAGACTGATTTCGTGGTCTGTGGACTGGCTGCAGCCCAGGCTCACGCCGAGTTCCAGAGCCGTGCCGTCATCGGCCCAGCGAAACAGGGACACCGGCATGGCGTCCAGCACCTCGTTGGCGAGGACGCATCCTGTGAAGGCGTCAGGCAGTTTGTCCAGCCACAGAACGTCGGCGTCAATGTCTTTCAGGCGCCGCCGTTGTCGTTCGCGCAGATCGGCCGAGATTTCGAGAATGTGGTAGCGGGGCGCAAGACCCATGGCCTGCAGCGCGGGGATGAGCGTGGCGGCCAGCGCACCCGAGCCTGCTCCGAATTCCAGCACGTCGTTCGACCCGCTCGCCTCCAGCACCTGGGCGATCTGGCGTGCCACGGTGCGCCCGAACAGCGGCGTCAGTTCGGGCGCCGTGGTGAAGTCTCCACGGGTCGCGTCCGGCCCGAGTTTTTCGCTGCCGGCGGCATAATAGCCCAGGCCGGGCGCGTACAGCGCGAGGCCCATCCATTCCTCAAAAGGCATGTATCCGTAGGGCAGGGCTTCAATACGGTTGACCAGGTACGCCTCCACGGCCCGCTGATGGGCGGCGCTGGTGGGATCCAGCGTGGGCGGATGGGTCACGGCATCTTGAGGATGAGAGGGCATGGGGTGAAACGGAACGTGAATGTGTTGCGGCCGGCCTATGGTATCAGTTCAATGCTCCGAGCCTGGCCTGGTGGGTCGCCTGAGCCCATACAGGGCGTGGCACATGGCGATCAGGAACGCCAGCAGCAAGGCGACGATCGCCGCAACGATGAAGTTTCCCAGCGCGACCCAGAGCGGCAGGACGAACAGAATGGCGAGTAGAAGCGGTTTGCGGGCGAGTTGTGCCATTTTTGAGCGATGAACGCGAAAATTATCGATATTGCAAGATATCAGCCGATATTATGCGTTTCGATGCAGATATGGAGAATTTGACTGCGTTTAGGAAGTATTCAGGGCTGGCACGGGTTGACAGGCGCGGGGCTTCGGCGCACTCTAGAAAAAGGGGGGTGTGGTTTTCAGGCAAGGGTAGTGCCACCGTCAGGATTTGTCCAGCAAGCATTGGCAGACACGGCGCACACTGGCTTGCCTCCATCGGAGGAATTTCCAAATGGATGACAAGGGCAGTTCGACGGCAATCAGCCGTCGCTCGATGTTGAAGCTGGCGGCGACGGCGGGGGTGGCCACACTCACGGCGCCGCGCATCGTCCTGGCGCTCGGCGATCAACCCGTGAAATTCGGTGTGGACAATCCATTGACGGGCACTTATGCCATCACGGGTCGAAACGAGCTGCACGGCATGGAATTGGCTGTTCAGGAAATCAACGCCAAAGGCGGCATACTCGGGCGCCCGGCAAAGCTCATCGTCGAGGATTCCACCAGTGGCGACGCCGGGGTGGCGGTGCAGAAGGCGCACAAACTCATCGATCGCGACAAGGTCGATTTCCTGATCGGCAACGTGAACTCCGGCCTCACCGAGGCCATCTCCCAAGTGGCCCATGCAAAAGGGGTATTCATGATGGACCCGGGCGGGCATGCCGATCCCATCACGGGTACGGAGTGCCACTGGGATGTTTTCCAGACAGACCCATCGACCACCTTGTTGGTCAATGCGATCGCCCCCTCTCTCGTCAAGCGTTTCGGCAAGAAATTCTACTTCCTGGTTCCCGACTACGCTTTCGGCCACGGGCTCCTGAAGGCATACAAAGAAAACCTGAAAAAGCTCAACGCCGAAAACCTTGGCGCCGACCTGATCCCGCTGGGCACCACCGATTATTCGTCCTATCTCATCAAGGCGCAGGCGGCCAAACCGGACGTCATCGTCATCCTCCAGAATGGGGATGATCAAACGAACGTCCTCAAGCAAACCGTGCAGTTCGGTCTGGACAAGCGTTTCCATATCGCGGGCGCCAATATCGAGCTCGAGACCCTCGAAGCGCTGCCGCCAGGCTCCCGCATCGGCAACTGGGTGATCGAGTGGTACTGGAACCAGCCCAACGTGCCCCATGTCAAGGAATTCGTGGACGCCATCAAGAAGAAAACCGGCCGGGTCCCCACTGCCCGCACATGGTTTGGGCACACCGCGATCCGCGCCTGCGGGCTGGCGGCCAATAACGCAAAATCGCTCAATCCCGTGAAGATGGCCCGGGCGCTCGATGGGTTCACGCTGCCCCCCGATGTCGCGTTGCAACCCTACCCCGCCACGTACCGTGCCAATCAGCATCTGCTCATCGGTACGTTGTGGGCGGGCCATGCCCAGGCCCACGGCAGCGCGCCCGACGACCTGTTCCATATCGATGTCACCATCGAGAGCAAAACCATCGCGCCGACGGTCGAAGAAACCGGATGCAAGATGACCTGGCCCACCTGATGATCTCATGATTGTTACGGTATTTGCGGGAACCCGAGCCGCCTGCCTCATCGCAGGCGGCTCTATTCAGATCTCCATTTTTGGATCACCATTAGTGCCATGCGTGAAGCACGGGTGTGTCCCGCATCCGTGGGCACGCCCCATGCTTGTCCAGTGTCGCCTTGACGGAGGTTTGGTGTGACCCAGCTGGTCCTTTTCAATATATTCAACGGGTTGGTCATCGGCGCGTTCTATGCGCTCATGGCCCTGGGCCTGTCTCTCATCATCAATCTGACGAATGTCATCAACTTCGCCCATGGCGGCTTTCTGGCCCTGGGGGCGTACTTCGCGTACACGCTCGAGCCCTATCTCGGGTTCTGGGGGGCGCTGATCCTGTCGCCTTTCCTGGCGGCCATCGTGGGGATCGTGGTCGAGCGCGTGCTGATCCGGCCGTTGTACAACCGCGACCCGCTGTACAGCCTGCTGCTGACGTTCGGGCTTGCGTTCGTGCTCCAGGATTCCGTGCGCTTCATCTGGGGGGCGCAGGGGTTGCCGCTCAAGACCCCCGACGTGTTGAATTCGTCGCTCAGCCCGACCTTGTTCTTCCTGACGGGTTACCGGGTGTTCATGGTCGTGCTCGTCGCCGTGGCCGTGGCGGTCCTTTTCTATGTCTTGAAAAAAACGCGTATCGGCATGCGCATCCGCGCCGGCACGCTCGACCTTGAAATGGTCTCGGCACTGGGGGTTGATGTCCGCATCCTGCGCAACCTCAATTTCGGACTCGGCATCTTCTTCGCGGGGCTCGCCGGCGTGCTGGCCGCCGGCATGCTGGGCCTGACGCCCACCATCGGCGAGGGGCTGATCATGCCCAGTTTCGTCGCGGTGATCGTGGGCGGTCTGGGGAGCCTGGTCGGCACACTGGTCGGCGGGCTGCTGATCGGCGTGGCGGCGGGGGTCGTGACGGTGTTCTATCCATCCGCCTCCGAGGCATCCATTTACGTGATCATGGCGATCGTGCTGTTGTTCAGGCCCTACGGCCTGCTTGGTGAAAAGGGCGGAACGAAACTGTGAACCAGCACATACAAACACGAACCATGAACCCACGCATTCAAATCCGCCAATCCATCCAGCAGCCAGTGCTATGGCTGGTGTTGCTGACCATGCCCTACTGGATCACGCCGCTGGGCGGATACACCGACCTTGCCTCGCGGCTGCTGGTCATTGGCCTGGCCGCCATGGCCACCAATCTCCTGATCGGGCACACTGGCGTCATGTCGTTCGGCCACGCCGCCTATTTCGGCCTGGGGGCGTACGCGACCGGGCTGACGCTCAAGTACCTGTTGCCGAGCACGCCAGTGGCCTTTCTGGTGGGCATTCTCATCGGCACCCTCGGGGGGATGATCATCGGCTACCTGATCGTCAAGTTGCGCGGCATCTACTTCGCCCTGGCCACCATCGCATTCGGGCAGGTGTTCTACTTCATCGCATTTCGATGGAATTCCGTCACCGGTGGCGACAACGGGCTTCGGGGCTTTCACCGTTTGCCCATCGACCTGGGGTTCATGCAGTTGGACATCACGTCCAGTCTGGTCTATTACTATGTCGTGCTTGCCGTCCTCGCGATCTGTGCGTTCGCGATGGCGACGATCCTCCGTTCGCCATTCGGGCACACGCTGCAGGCCATCCGCGAAAACGAACGCCGGGCGCAGTTCCTCAGCATCCCGGTCAATCGCCACCTCTGGATCGCCTACTCCATATCTTGCTTTTTCGTGTCTGTCGCCGGTGCGCTCTATGCGCTGCTCAACAACTTCGCCAGCCCCCACGATCTGTATTGGACGCAATCGGGCGACTTCGTGCTCATGGCGGTCATTGGCGGCATGCGTTCTTTCTGGGGGCCGCTGTTGGGGGCCGCCATCTTCGTGGTGGCGCAAGACTACCTCTCCGGCGTCACGCAAGACTGGATGTTCTTCATCGGGCTGATTTTCGTGCTTGTCGTGTTGCTCCTCCCCCGTGGCATAGCGGGGCTGTTCCAGAGGAGGGCATCATGAGTCTGCTGGAAGTCCACAATGTTTCCCAGCATTTCGGCGAGCTCGTGGCCGTGAAGGATGTCTCGCTGGCCGTCGAGCCGGGAGAGCTGCACGCGATAATAGGGCCGAACGGCGCGGGCAAGACCACGTTCTTCAACATGATCAGCGGGTTCTATCGGCCAACGAAGGGCCACATCGTGTTCGACGGCGCCGACGTCACGGCCGTGCCGCCGCAGAATCGTGTGGCGATGGGCATGGCCAGAACCTTCCAGATCACCGAAGTCTTCCGCGAACTGACTGTGCGGGAAAACCTGCGCATTCCGGTTGAAGTGACGCAAGGCCTGAGGCTCAAGGTGTTCCGCACACGACAGCAAACCCGCGAGACGAACGAACGTGTCGACGAATTGCTCGAGGCGGGTGGGTTGACGGCGAAGGCCGACCGCTACGTGGGCGAACTATCACACGGTGACCAGCGTTCAACGGAAATCATGATGGCGCTGGCGCTCAAGCCCAAGCTGCTGCTGCTGGACGAACCCGCGGCCGGTATGGGCAACCAGGAGACCTACGATACCGCGTTGCTGATCCGCAGGCTGCACCGCAAGCAAAAACTGACGATCATTCTGGTCGAGCACGATATGCGTGTCATCTTCAATCTGGCCGATCGCATCACCGTCCTGACCGAGGGCGAAGTCCTTGAGCAGGGCACGCCCGATGAAATCGCCGCTAGTGAAAAAGTGCAGGTTGCCTATCTGGGGGAAAAACGTGAAGGCTCTTGAGATACAGCAACTGAACACTTACTATGGAAAGAGCCACATCCTGCAGGGCGTAGACCTTGACGTCGCGGAGGGCGAACTGGTGACCCTGCTGGGTCGCAACGGGGCCGGCAAGTCCACCACGTTGCGCAGCATCATGGGGCTGACGCCGGCGCGCGCCGGCCACGTGCGGATATTCGGCACCGACTCCACGAGCCTGCCGCCGTTTCGCATCGCGAGGCTGGGGGTGGGCCTGGTGCCCGAGGGGCGCCGCATCTTTTCCAATCTGACCGTCGAGGAAAATCTCAAGGTCCCGGTTGATCGCCCCGGGCCCTGGAACATCGCCAGCATATACAAGCTTTTTCCGCGGCTGGCTGAGCGCAAGGGGCACAAGGGTGGGCAGTTGTCCGGGGGCGAGCAAGAGATGCTGTCGATCGCGCGCGTGCTGCTGCTTAACCCGAAACTGCTGATGCTCGACGAGCCGTCGCAAGGGTTGGCGCCGCTCATCGTGCAGAGTGTGTTCGACGTCATTGTCGCTGCCCGCAACGCGGGCACCGCTGTTCTGTTGATCGAACAGAACGTGCGCGCGGCCATCGAGATCGCCGACCGCGCCTACGTGCTCGACCGCGGCGCCATCACCTATAGTGGTGTCGCGGCGGAGTTCGGCCAGGATGAACAGCGCGTCCAGGAACTGGCCGGCGCCAGCGCCCAGAAGTGGGAGTTTCCCGACGATTGAAGGCGGGTGGTCTGTGTGGCCCGGCGGCATGGTGCGAGCCTCAGGCCGTCTATGCTCTGGGGATTCCTGAGTGCGTGCCTCAGTCCGACGGGGCGGTTTATGCGACCGGGAGCCGGTTCTGTCAACCCAGCAGTTCCCGCGCGCCGTCCCATAACGACCCCAATATCTCGCCCGCCGGCCGGGCCTGCGCCATGGCCGCCGACTGGCCCGCCCAGGCCTGCATGTGGCTCAAATCGTTGTCTTGCCTGGCCTGCTTGCGCATGGCGGCGGTCAGTCCGCGTTGCACCGGATACGGTGCCGGCGCGGGGGCGTCCGCGGCCGATGCGGCGCGGACGTAATCGGTGACGACGCATCGGCCCGCGCGTCCACTGAATACACGGCTCACCATTGTGTCTTCGGGGGCGGTGCATGCCAGGGCGTCGGCCCACGCGGCGGGAATGCTGGATTCGTTGCTGCGCAAAAAGCCGGTACCCACTTGAACGGCGCTGGCCCCCAGCATGAGCGCCGCCGCCACGCCCCGCGCGTCCGCGATGCCACCGGTGGCGATCACCGGCACACGCACGGCGTCCACGATGGCGGGAAGCAGCGAGAACAAGCCCACTTGTCGAACCAACGCGGCGTCGGCGCCGAACCCGCCCCGGTGTCCGCCTGCCTCCATCCCCTGCGCGATGATGGCATCGGCACCGGCGGCTTCGGCTTCGCGGGCTTCGGCCAAGGTGGTCGCGACCGCGAACCAGGCTATTCCACGGGCCTTGAGTTCGCGTACGAAATCGGGCGGATACACGCCCATGATGGAGGACACCACCGGCGGGTTGGCATCGAGCATGGCCGCGCATTGGGCGGCGAGTTCGGGCGGTCTGGCGTCGCCGGCGTCCGCTGGCGCTTCAGGCCCCCAGTGTTTGAGGAAGGTGCGGATTTTTGCTTCATGCGCCGCATCGCGGGCGGGTGGCGGGTCGGGGATCCACATGTTCAATTGAAACACGCCCTGGCTGTGCGCCCGGAATGTCGCGACCCAGGCGGCGATGTCGGCCGAAGGCATCAGCAACACACCGCAAGCGCCCAGGCCACCAGCGTTGGCCACGGCGATGGACAGTTCAGGCGGGCAGGCGCCTGCCATCGGCGCCAGCAGAATCGGGACACGCAGCCCGAAACGACGACAGAATTGCTCGGTGCGCGCGAGAGCTGCATTCATGGGGGTTCCCGGGGCGAGATGACAATACCCTCATGTTAGCGCAGTGTTTGACGCTATCAGGGACATAAAACCGTGTCTTTTCGGCCTGGGCGGTGTTGCAAATCCTCGCGACAGTACCAGCCATCGCCACGGTTTGTGCCTTGTGTGCGCTGCTGGACCCACCGCACAGTAACCAACAGCCGGTTCGTTGAGGCGAACCGGCTGTTGAATTACAACGGCGGAGCTGTCCCCGGTATGTGCCGGGGCCGCTCCGCCGCGCGCCAAGGGCTATTGTCCATTAGCCTCAGAACGACGGGCGGCGCGCGGAATGTTTGGCGGGTTTCGCGCCGGGCCGGGTTGAGGGCCGAGCGCCGGACGACGGACGCTCCGCGCGTGACCATTTGGCGGCCGGCTTGTCCGACCGGGCCGGCTTGCCCAACGCCGGACGCTCGGCATGCGCGGGACGACTATCGAAACGGCTGGTTTCGCGTCGGGGCGCCGGCGTGCCGGTGGCACGTCGTTCCGCCTGCGATTCGGGGCGATTGTCGGAGCGATGAGCGTGTTCCGTGGTCGCCCCCTTGTATCCATGGGTGCGCGGCACGAAAGACGACCGTTCGTCCCCCGCTTTGCGGGCAGAGCGGCTGAAGCCGGGCTTTCCGCCCGGGGCGCCCGTGCGGCCCGCGCGATCGCCCTGTCGGGGGGCGCCCTTGCGGTCGGTGTAGGTCGGGCGCACCGATTTCTTTGGCTCCAGGCCGTCGATGGTCAGCAGAGGAATGGGTTGGCCGATGTAATGCTCGATGCGGCGAACCTTATGGCGCTCGGTATGTGTGGCCAGCGTGAACGCCAGGCCGTCATGGCCCGCGCGCCCGGTACGGCCGATGCGGTGCGTGTAGTCCTCGGGTTGCATGGGCAGGTCATAGTTGATGGCGTGGCTGATGCCTTGCACATCGATGCCGCGCGCGGCGACGTCGGTCGCCACGAGCACCCGCAATTGGTGCTTCTGCAGACGGCCAAGCGTACGCGTGCGCTGACGCTGGTTCATGTCGCCATGCAGCGCCGCGGCCTCGAACCCTTGCTCGGCCAGTCGGTCGGCCAGATCGTCGGCGCCACGTTTGGTGGCGGTGAACACAATGGCTTGATTCAGGCTCGCGTCGCGCAGCAGGTGGTCCAGCAGGCGTTGCTTATGGCCGGCGTCGTCGGCGTACAGCAAGCGCTGGGTGATGTTGGTGTGCTGCTGTTTATGGCCCGACACTTCGATGCGAACGGGTTCTCGCATCATCCGCGCGGCCATGCGCGCGATCGTGCCATCCAGGGTGGCCGAGAACAGCAGAGTCTGGCGTTCCGCTGGCGTGTGCGACACGATGGTCTCGATGTCTTCGATGAAGCCCATGTCCAGCATGCGATCGGCCTCGTCCAGCACCAGCGTATGCACGGTGGATAGCTTGACACGGCCCGACTGCAGGTGGTCGATCAGGCGTCCGGGGGTGGCCACCAGCACATCCACGCGGCGCGACAGCGCCTTGAGCTGGGCACCGTAGGGCACACCGCCCACCACCGTCGCGGTGCGCAGGTCGGGGAGGTGCGCGCCATACAGGCGGGTCGCGTCGGTGATCTGCATCGCCAGTTCGCGTGTTGGGGTCAGCACCAGAATCTGCACGCCACGGCCCTTGCCGGCGGGCATCTGCGCGACGCGATGCAGCGCGGGCAGCATGAATGCCGCGGTCTTGCCGCTGCCCGTCTGGGCCGAGACCATCAGGTCGTGGCCTTGCAACGCCTGCGGAATGGCGGCGGACTGGACATCGGTGGGAGCGGTGAAGCCCGCCTTTTGGATGGCGGACAGCAGATTGGGAGCAAGTCCCAGAGAATCGAAAGACATGAATCGTCCTTTGCCGGCAAGCGGCGCGCGGCTCCAGGAGCAAAGCCCGGGGCACAGGTTGGTTGGACATCGTGCCGACCAAACAACCTGGTGCGCGAAGCCCTGTAGCAGGGAAGCCTCGCCGGAAAAGGTTCGGGGTCAGGAATCGATGGCGCTCGACATGGCTGCTGAAAGAATCAGACAACTGCTGGAGTATTCCGCCCCGCAAGGGGTGGGCCGGCAGACGGTACGCAAAGCCGTGGAAAATGTCGAGGCGATTATGTTGCGGTGCGCAATTATAGCCTGAACAAAAATAAAAGGGGAATTTTTGTTGCGTGTGGCAATTTCAGAGAATCCTCAACGCCACAGCATGCCGCCACCGCGAGCCATCTGGCGGGGCTTGGGGTGGGACTGGCGTAAGGCGTGCGCCGGATCTGGTTCGGGAAGGCGGGGGCAGTCGTTGGGCGGTGTCTGAGCGTTGAGATCAGCCTTCGGCTGATCTCAACGCGAGTTTAGCCCAACGCCCGCCTGGACGAGACAGATCCGGATGAAGCACGCCGTGCCGGACCCGCCCCAAGCCCCGCCAGATGGCGCTTTAAAGACAGCGCCTTAAAATACCAACCGCGTCGAATCCCCTAAATACCCAAGCCCAAAAACAAGCTAACTCTTGGGCAACTGCCCCTCCACGCCATCCAGGAAGTAATTCATGTTGCGGATGTCGTGATCGCTAAGGGTCTGGCCCGCAGCAAGCACCTGCTTGCCTTGCTGGTTGAGCAGCGGACCCTTGAAGATCTTGAAGCTGCCCGAAATAAGGGCCTGCTTCTGCTTTTCGACCTGATCCACGACCGCCTTCGGAATGGCGGGCAGAAACGGCCCCAATTGAATCCAGTCGTGGGCGAAACCGTACCACACATCCCGGGACTTCCACGTGCCGGCTATCACCTGCTTGGCCGTTTCAACGTAGAACGGCGCCCAGTTCAAGATGATGGATGTCAGTTGGGTGTGGGGCCCGAACTGCCGCATGTCGGAATCGTATCCAAAAGAATAGACCCCCTTGCTCTCGGCAACCTGGATCACCGCCGGGGAATCCGTGTGCTTGTTCAGGATGTCGGCACCCTGGTTGATGAGCGTCTCGGCCGCCAGGCGCTCCTTGCCGGGGTCGAACCAACTGTTGATGAACACGACCTTCACACGCGCTTTGGGATTGACTTCGTGCATGCCGATGATGAAGGCATTGACGCCGCGGATGACCTCGGGGATGGGATAGGGCGCAACATAGCCGATGATATTGCTTTTGGTCATGTGCCCCGCGATGAGCCCGGTCAGGTAACGCCCCTGGATGAACTTCGGCGTATAGGTGCCGACGTTGTGGGCCAGCTTGTAGCCCGTGCACATTTCGAAAATTGTGTCGGGAAACTGCCGGGCCGCCCGCATGGTGGGGTCCATGAACCCGAACGAGGTGGTGAAAATGAGCTTGTTGCCTTTGGCGGCCAGTTCGCGGATGACGCGATCGGCATCCGAGCCCTCACCGACATTTTCCACATAGGTGGTCTTGACGGCTTCCGGCCCGAGTGCCTTGATGATGGCCTTGCGCCCCAGGTCGTGCTGGTAGGTCCAGCCGAAATCACCCGTTGGCCCGACATAGACAAAGCCGATCTTGAGCGGTTCCTTGGTGGCGGCCATGCCCAGGCCGGGCCAACCGCCGACGCCAATGGCGGCTGATGATGCGGCGGCCGCCTTCAGTAAATCTCTGCGCGTTTTATCCATATTGAGTCTCCGAAAGTTTTATTTCTGACGCACGTTCGCACTGAATTCTTTGAACAGACCTAATCTACTACCTTTTCACCGTCAGGAAAACGCGTCGATGGCCGGGAGGGGGCTCTGCGACACGCGCGGTGCTTAATTCGTGGGATGAAAGGGTTTGCCCAGCGATACAGGGGTATTCAACAGCACCCGTGTGCGATCCATCGAGATGAACACCAGCGCGACGATGGTGATCAGGTAGGGGAGCATGGCCAGGAAATCCGGCGGAATGCCAATACCCATGGCCTGGCCCTGATACTGGAACACGGTCAGGAAGCCGAAAAGATAAGCCCCCACCAGCACCAGGCCCGGTCGCCAGGTGGCGAACACAACGAGGGCCAGGGCTATCCACCCACGACCCGCCACCATGCCTTCCTGCCATAACGGCGTGTAGACCAGCGACAAGTAGGCACCGCCCAGCCCGCTCAACGCGCCGCCGAACATGATGGCCAGATAACGCATGCGCACGACCGGATATCCCAGCGCGTGGGCCACATGCGGCGACTCACCGACCGCGCGCAGTTTGAGCCCGGATCGGGTGTGATACAGGTAACCGTAGATGGCCAGGGCCGCCAGCCACGACACGTACACCAGCGGGTCGTAGGAAAACAGGATTTTGCCAACGAAAGGCAGATCGCTCAGCACCGGTATGTGCCAGGATGGAATGGCGGTCAGGGAGATGCCAGTGTAGCTTTTGCCGATGAATGCGCTCAGGCCTGTTCCGAAAATGGTCAGGGCGAGCCCGGTGGCGACCTGATTGGCGATGAGATGCTGGGTGATGAAAGCGAACAGCAGGGCCATGAACGCCCCGGCGAGGATCGCCACCAGCAAACCCACCATCGGGCTGCCGGTCGCCACGGCTGCGATGAAGCCGGCCACGGCGCCCATGAGCATCATGCCTTCGACGCCCAGATTGAGGACGCCGGCGCGTTCCGCGATCAGTTCCCCCAGAGCCGCCAACGCGAGCGGTGTGCCCGCCTGTACGGTGGATACGATGGTGGACACCACGATGCTATTGACCATGTCAGCCCTCCGCAGGAAGGTTCGCGGGCGCCCGGAGCACGATGCGCACGCGATAGCGGATCAGCACATCCGTCGCCAACACCAGAAACAGCAGCAGCCCCTGGAACACCCCCGCCACCGCGCTGGGAAGGTGCATGGAAATCTGCACCTGGTCGCCGCCGACGTAAAGCAGGCCCACCAGCAGGCTGGCGAGCAGCACGCCCACCGGTTCGAGCTGCCCCAGGAACGCCACGATGATGGCCGTGAAGCCGTAGCCGGGGGAGATGACGGGTTGCAGCTTGCCGATCGTTCCCGCCACTTCGAACAGGCCAGCCATGCCGGAGAGCGCGCCGCCCAGCAGCATCGAGCACCAGACCATGCGTGTGCGGCTGTAGCCGGCGTAGTCGGCGGCGCGTTCGGAGAGCCCCGAGACCTTCACTTGGAAACCGAAGAACATGCGATGCATGAGCACCCAGGCGAGCGGCACCACGAGAATGCTGGCCACGGTGGCGATGTTGAGCATGGTGCCTGACACGATGGGGGTGAAAGTCGCGGCGGCATCGAACATGACGGTCTGCGGAAAGTTGTAGCCCTGCGGGTCGCGCCACGGCCCATGCACCAGATACTGCAACAGGTGCTGTGCCACGTACACCAGCAGCAGGCTGGTCAGGATCTCGTTGGTGTTGAGCCGTGTCTTCAGGAAAGCCGGAATGGCCGCCCAGAGCGCGCCGCCCGCGGCGCCCGCCAGCGTCATGAGCGGCAGCAGCCACCAGCCGCCATGGCCATAAAACAACAACGCCAGCCCGCCGCCGCAGATGGCCCCCATCGTGTACTGGCCCTCGGCGCCGATGTTCCAGACGTTGGCCTTGAAGCCGATCGTCAGCCCCATGCTGATCAGCAGCAGGGGGGCGACCTTGAGCAGCCAGGTGCTGATGCCATAGAGGTTGCTGATGGGGCTGATGAAAAACTCGTAGAGCGATGACAATGGTTCGCGGCCCAGTGCCGCGAACAGAATACCGCCCAGGATGATGGTCAGAACGCCCGCCAGCAATGGCGAGGCGACGCGCATGATGCGCGAGTTCTGGATGCGGGGTTCAAGAAACAGCCGCATGGTCCGCCTCCTTTTGGGTGTGCGTCGCGGTATCGGAGAGTCCGGCCATCCACCGCCCGATCTCGTCGTGATCCGTCTCGGAAACAGCCACCACGCGTGACAGATTGCCTTCATACAGGACGGCGATGCGGTCACAGATTTCGAAAAGTTCGGCGAGGTCTTCGGACACCAGCAAGATACCGGTCTGTTGGGTGGCCACCAGGTCCATCAGCGCCTGGCGGATCGCGGTGGCCGCGCCGACATCCACCCCCCAGGTCGGGTTGGCGGCGATCAGCACGCGGGGCGTCAACAGGATTTCCCGCCCCATGATGAACTTCTGCAGATTGCCGCCTGACAGGCTGCGCGCCGCGGCGGCCACGCCGCTTGCGACCACGTGGAAGCTTGCGCAGATCGCGCCGGCCATCTCCCGTGTGGCGGCGCCCCGGATGAATCCATGCCGCACCAGGCCCTTCTGGTACGCGGTCAGGCAGGTATTGTCGACCAGTGACATCTCGGGCACGGCACCCCGGCCCAGGCGCTCCGCCGGGGCGAAGCCCAGGCCCAGCGCCCGGCGCTGGGCCGGGCTCAGGCCGCCGGCCGGGTGGCCGTCGATTTGGAGCATGTCGTCCGACAGACCCGGGCTTTCCCCCGATAGCGCCGCCAATAACTCCTTTTGACCGTTGCCCGCCACGCCCGCTATGCCGACGATCTCGCCATAATGCACATCGAGGTTCAGGCGCTCCAGGGTCGTGCCGAAGGGTTCCCTGGGATGATGGCTGACACCGTTGAGCCGCAGGCAGACCCGATCGCTGGAGGCCGGCGCCTCGCGCGCTTTCAGGGTTGGCGGTTCACTGCCCATCATCATGCGCGCCAGGCTGTGCGCGCTTTCGGTGGTCGGATCGCAGCTTCCCACGAGGCGCGCCGTGCGCAGCACCGTCGCCGCGGTGCACAGCGCGCGGACCTCTTCGAGCTTGTGGCTGATGTATAGAATGCTTCGCCCTTGCTGCGCGAATTGCCTCAGCGTTTCGAAAAGCAGGTCCACCTCGCCCGGCGTCAGTACCGAGGTGGGCTCGTCCATGATCAACAACCGAGGATCCTGCAGCAGGCAGCGCACGATCTCGACCCGTTGACGCTCCCCGACCGACAAGCTGTAGACGTGTTGATCCGGGTGCACGGACAGCCGGTATTCTTTTGAAACGGCGGCGATGTGCTCGGAAAGCTCGCGCATCGTGCCGGCATAGCGCAGGCTCAGGGCGATGTTCTGCGCCACGGTGAGCGTCTCGAACAACGAGAAGTGCTGGAACACCATGCCTATGCCCAGATGCTGCGCGATGGTGGGGCTCGACACGTTGACGGGTTGGCCCCGCCACAGGATTTGCCCGGCATCCGGTCGGATCACACCGTAGATACAGCTGACCAGCGTGCTTTTGCCTGCCCCGTTCTCCCCGAGCAGCGCGTGCCGCTCCCCGGGCATGATCTTGAGGTCTATATTGTCGTTGGCCAGTGTGCCGGGGTAACGTTTGGTGATGCCCCGCAGTTCCAGCAGGGGTGTTGTCGCAGAGACGTTATCGCTGGCCTGTTTTTTTTGTTGCCGCATGTCTTCCTCCGCCGGCTGCTCGCGCGCCACGGCAGTTGTTCAACGAACGTTCAACCCAGGATGCTGATGCTTCGGCCCGCGCGCCTGGCAGGTTCGGCCATGTGGGCTTGAATGCAAGAGCCAATCAAGTATCCGGTTTGCCAGCAGTATAAAGTGCGTGGGGCACGAAGTGTTGATTGGTCGATCAAGTTTTCGTCAGGGCATCGAGTGCCCGGCGCAGTGCGTCGTGGTAGGTTGGCAGGCGGTTGAGCAATTGTGACCGCAGAGTTGCCCACCGGGTTTGCCGTTCGTCGGAGCCGGTTATCGGCGCCGCCCAGATGGCGTCCGGAAAGTGCGTGTCGGACCGCCAGCGCGGAATGACATGCCAGTGCAGATGCGGAACCTGGTTGCCGAATTCGGCGAGGTTGATCTTGTCGGGGGCGAGGGTGTCGCGCAGCGCCTGTTCCACCGTCCAGACGACGCGCATCAGGCGGTCGCGGGCTGCTGTGGGCAATTGCGTCATTTCCGCCACGTGCGCATTCCAGATCACCCGGGTGTATCCGGGGTGATCTGGAGCGCATGCGTCGATGACGCGCAACGCATTGCCGCGCCACAGAACTTCGCCATCGTCTTCGCATAGCGGGCATGGTGCGGAGATCGTGCTATTCATACGAACCGTGCGTCAGAAAAACAGTTCGCGCAGCGCCACACCGGGTTCGGGGGCGCGCATGAAACTCTCACCCACCAGAAACGCGTTGACGCTGCTTTCGCGCATGCGCGTCACGTCGTCGCGGGTGAGAATGCCGCTTTCCGTCACGACGCGTTTGCCGACCGGCACGCTCGACAAAAGGCTGAGGGTGGTGTCCAGCGAGGTGTTGAATGTGCGCAGGTCGCGATTGTTGATGCCGACGAGAGGTGTTTCGAGAGTGAGTGCGACATCAAGCTCGGCCTGGTCATGCACTTCCACCAGCACGTCCATACCCAGCTCGGTGGCTAGGGATTCGAATTCGCGCAGCTCCGTGACGCCCAGCGCCGCGACAATGAGCAGAATGCAGTCGGCCCCCAGGGCGCGCGCATGGACCACCTGATAGGGATCGATCATGAAGTCCTTGCGCAACACTGGCAACGAGCAAGCGGCGCGCGCCTGGCGCAGGTAATCGTAAGCTCCCTGGAAATACTGGACGTCGGTCAGCACAGACAGGCACGCGGCGCCGTGGGCGGCGTACGAGGCGGCGATCTCGGCCGGATTGAAGTTCTCCCGGATCACGCCGCGCGAAGGCGATGCCTTCTTCAGTTCGGCGATGACCGCCGGCTTGCCCTGTTCGATTTTGTCTTCGATGGCGCGGACGAAGCCACGCACGTCCTTGCGACTGCGCGCTTCGCGCAGCAGGTCGGATTCGCTGCGCATCTGACGTGCCGTGGCGACTTCGATTTTCTTGGTCTGGATGATTTTGGCGAGGATGTCGTTCATGCGTTCAACGTCCGGGTATAGGAGCAGAATTCGTCCAGCTTCGCGCGCGCCGCACCGCTGGCCAGGGTTTCGAAGGCTTTCTTCAGCCCTTGTTCGATCGAGTCGGCCTGGTTGCCGGCATAGATGGCCAGGCCGGCGTTGAAGGCCACGATGTCACGGGCTGTGCCGGCCTCGTTGTCGAGCGCCTGCAGCACCAGCTTTGCCGATTCGTCACGGTTTTCCACTTTGATGGCGCGGTTCGACACCATGGCCATGCCGAAGTCCTCGGGGTGGATTTCATATTCCCGCACGTTGCCGTCCTTCAACTCGCCCACCAGCGTGGCCGCACCCAGCGAGGCCTCGTCCATGCCGTCCTTGCCATGCACGATCAGCACATGGCGCGACCCCAGGCGTTGGAGCACGCGCACCTGGATGCCGACCAGGTCGGGATGGAACACTCCCATCAACTGATTGGCGGCGCCGGCCGGATTGGTGAGCGGGCCCAGGATGTTGAAGATGGTGCGCACGGCCAGCTCTTTGCGAACCGCCGCGACGTTCTTCATGGCTCCATGATGCGCCGGCGCGAACATGAAACCGATGCCGGTGCGTTCGATGCTTTCCGCGACTTGTTCGGGGCTGAGGGTCAGGTTGGCGCCCAGGGCTTCCAGAACGTCGGCGCTGCCCGAGGACGACGAGGCGCTGCGGTTGCCGTGCTTGGCAATGCGCACGCCCGCCGCGGCTGCAACGAACATCGCGGCGGTCGAGATGTTGAACGTGTGTGACCCATCGCCTCCAGTGCCGCACATGTCCAGCAGGTTGCCCGGATCAGGTGTGGTCACGGGCAGGGCGAACTCGCGCATCACTTGCGCCGCCGCGGTGATCTCGCCGACGGTTTCTTTTTTGACGCGCAGGCCCATCAGCAACGCGCTGGCGATCTGTGGAGACATTTCGCCGCGCATCAGCATGCGCATCAGATGCAGCATTTCGTCGTGGAAGATCTCGCGATGTTCGATGCATCGAGACAGGGCTTCGGTGGGGGTGATGGTCATTGTCTTGTCTCTTCCTCAAAGTGCCAGAAAATTGCGCAGCATGTCGTGGCCGTGCTCGCTGAGGATGGATTCCGGGTGGAATTGCACGCCGTACACGGGCAGGTTTTTGTGGCGCAGTCCCATGATCTCGCCGTCTTCGGACTGCGCAGTGATCTCGAGGCAGTCTGGCAGTGAGCCACGCTCGACAGCCAGGGAATGGTAACGGGTCACGCACAGGGGCGAGGGCAGGCCGGTGAACACGTCGGTGCCGGTATGGGTGATGTTCGACGTCTTGCCATGCATGATGCGCATGGCGCGCACCACCTTCCCGCCGTAGGCGACGCCAATGGCCTGATGCCCCAGGCAGACGCCCAGAATGGGGATCTTCCCGGCGAACCGCGTGATCAGATCCACGGAAATACCCGCTTCGGCCGGTGAGCAGGGCCCCGGCGAAATGCAGATGCGCGCGGGCGCCAGCGCGGCGATGTCCTCGACGGTGGCTTGGTCGTTGCGCAGCACTTTGACGTCTTCGCCGAGTTCGCCGAAGTACTGCACCAGGTTGTAAGTGAACGAATCGTAGTTGTCGAGCATGAGCAGCATGAAATTCTCCTTGGGCGGTGCGTGTCGGGCTCAGATGGGCTCGTCCAGGCCGAACTGGACCTGTTCCGCGGCACGCAACACCGCGCGCGCCTTTGCCTCGGTTTCCTGCCATTCCTTTTCGGGGTCGGAGTCGGCGACGATGCCGGCCGCCGCCTGCACGTAGAGCATGCCGTCCTTGACGATGCCGGTGCGGATGGCGATGGCCACATCCATTTCGCCACCGTAGCTCAGGTAGCCGGTGGCGCCGCCGTAGATGCCGCGGCGCACGGGTTCGAGTTCATCGATGATCTCCATGGCGCGAACCTTGGGCGCGCCGGTAAGCGTCCCGGCCGGAAACGTGGCGCGCAGCACGTCGATGTTGTTCATGCCTTCATTGAGTGTGCCCGTCACGTTCGAAACCAGGTGCATGACATGGGAATAACGCTCTATGGTCATGGTGTCGGTGACATGGACACTGCCGGTTTCGGCCACGCGGCCCACATCGTTGCGCGCGAGATCGATGAGCATGACGTGCTCGGCGCGCTCTTTCGGGTCGTCCTTGAGCTCCTGTTCGAGTCGCGCGTCTTCCGCCGGTGTGGCGCCACGCTTGCGCGTGCCCGCCAATGGGCGGATGGTGACTTGTGACTTGTGGCGCTGCGCTTCCGTGACGGTCTCCTGGCGCACCAGGATCTCGGGTGAGGACCCCACCACCTGGAATGTGTCGAAATTCCAGTAGTACATGTAGGGCGACGGGTTGAGCGAGCGCAGGGCCCGGTACAACGACAGGGGAGAATCGCGGAAGGGCTTGGTGATGACCTGGCCGATCTGCACTTGCATCACATCGCCGGCGGCGATGTATTCCTTGGCCTTGTGCACGGCGGCCAGATAGTCTTCCTTCTTGAAGTCGCGCTGGGCCTGGGTCTGCAGGCTGGCATAGGCATAGGGGATGACCACCGGTGTGCGCAGCTTCTCACGCAGGTCTTTCAGGCGTCGCTTGGCGAGCGCATAGCTTTCCGGTTGGCGCGGGTCGGCATAGACGATCAGGTAGGTGCGTCCCGCCAGATTGTCGACGATGACCAGTTCGTCGATCTGCAACAGCATGATGTCTGGCGTGCCGTCTTCCTGGCCGGCGGGAAAAGGCTTGCGGGCCGGCCCCAGGCGCGGTTCCATGTGCCGTACCGTGTCATAGCCGAAATAGCCGGCCAGCCCGCCGGCGAAGCGGGGCATGCCCGGGCGCAAGGCCACTTTGAATCGCTGCTGGTACGACTCGATGAACGCCAGGGGGTCACCTTCGTGGGCTTCGACCACTTTGCCATCGAGTAGAACTTCGGTGATGGTGCCCATGGAACGCAGGATCGTCCTGGCAGGCAACCCGATGAACGAATAACGCCCGAAGCGCTCCCCTCCGACGACCGATTCCAGCAGGCAACTGTTGCGCCCGCCTTCCGGACCGGCGTGGGCCAGTTTCAGGTAAATGGCCAGCGGGGTGTCCAGATCGGCATAGGTCTCGGCGATGATGGGGATACGGTTGTAGCCTTCGGCGGCCAATGCGTTGAATTCGATTTCTGTCATGGAGGGTCTCGGGTTATTGGTGTTATTTCCGCGTTGACCGGGCAGGAATCAAAAAAGCCCGGCC
>DASTNK010000176.1:0-4116 GCA_035720945.1 Burkholderiaceae bacterium | reverse complement strand
CGGCTCTGCATGACGCTGGCGGTATCGGGGATTTCATTTCCGGCCTTCGCGCTGGGCATGATGCTGATCCAGATCTTCTCGGTGCAGCTCGGATGGCTGCCCACCGTGGGCGCGTCGACGCCGGCGCATTACATCCTGCCGTCCATCACCCTGGGTGCCGCCGTGGCGTCGGTGATGGCGCGTTTCACGCGGGCGTCGTTCATCGAGGTCATGCAGGAAGATTACGTGCGCACCGCGCGCGCCAAAGGGGTTTCGGAAACCCTGGTCGTGATCAAGCACACACTGCGCAACGCATTGATTCCGGTGGTGACCATGATGGGGCTGCAGTTCGGGTTCCTGCTGGGCGGGTCCATCGTGGTGGAGGTCGTGTTCAGTTGGCCCGGCATGGGCAGCCTCCTCATCGACGCGGTCACCATGCGTGATTACCCTGTGATACAGGGGTTGGTGCTGTTGTTCTCGTTCGAGTTCATTCTGATCAATCTGGTCGTTGACGTGCTGTACGGCGTGATCAACCCGACCATTCGCTATAAATGAGGCCGCAGGTGAATACGACCGCCACGCAAACCGCGCCACCGGGGGCGCAGCCCCCCGTCGCCAACTCACCCGGCGCCGTCAGGACACCGTTGTCCGAATGCTGGCGCAAATTCCGCAAGCAGAAACTGGCCATGGCCGCGGGGGTTTTCCTGCTGATCCTGATCGTGCTGGCCATCATCGCGCCGTGGATCGTGCCCTACAACGCCGAGAACTATTTCGACTACGACTACCTGAACGCGGGGCCGTCGGCGCTGCATTGGCTGGGAGTCGACTCTTTGGGCCGTGACATTTTCAGCCGTATTCTCATGGGGTCGCGCATCTCCCTGTCGGCGGGGTTTCTCTCCGTGGCGTTGGGTGGCGTGGCGGGCACGTTTCTGGGGTTGATGGCGGGCTATTACGAGGGCTGGTGGGAGCGGATCACCATGCGCGTGTCCGATGTATTGCTGGCTTTCCCGGGGATTCTGCTGGCCATTGGCGTGGTGGCGGCACTGGGTTCCAGCATGGTGAATGTGATCGTGGCTGTGGCCGTGTTCAGCGTTCCCGCTTTTGCCCGCCTGGTGCGCGGCAACACCTTGTCGCTCAAGCAGATGACCTACGTCGAAGCCGCGCGCAGCGTGGGCGCGTCGGATTGGACCCTGATCTTCCGCCACATCCTGCCAGGCACGATCTCGCCGATCGTGGTCTACGGCACGATGCGCGTCGGCACCTCCATCATCACGGCCGCCAGTCTGTCGTTCCTGGGCCTTGGGGCGCAACCGCCCACCCCGGAATGGGGCGCCATGCTGAACGAGGCGCGCGCCGACATGGTGCTGGCACCGCACGTGGCGATTTTCCCGGCCCTGGCCATCTTCCTCACTGTGCTGGCGTTCAACCTGCTGGGCGACGGCTTGCGCGACGCGCTGGATCCAAAACTCGATGTCTGATTCATCATTGTTGCCTCCCGTTTCGTCCCCGATCCCGGCGTGCGCCGATTCCTCCGGGACGTGTGCCCCCCCGCGTGTCGGTACGCTGGAGGTGGGTTCACGCAATCTCATCTCCGACGTCGCGGGCGTATCGGTGGGGCATGCCACTCTGGATCAGGGGAGCGTGCAGACCGGCGTGACCGTCGTTCGCCCTCATCCCGGGGATGTGTTTCGGGACAAGGTGCCCGCCGCCGTGACAGTGCTCAACGGTTTCGCCAAGAGCATAGGTCTGGAGCAGGTGCGCGAGCTGGGCGTCCTCGAGACGCCGCTGGGCCTGACCAACACCTTCAGCGTGCCGGCTGTCGCCCAGGCTCAGATCCGTCAGGCCATTGCCGTGCATCCCGAGATCGGTCGGGCGCTACCCACCGTCAACGCCCTGGTCTTTGAATGCAACGATGGGTACCTCAACGACATCCAGGCCATGGCGGTGGAGGCGCGGCACTACCAGTCGGCGCATGACACGGCCGATGCGGTGTTCCAACAGGGTAGTGTGGGCGCCGGCCGCGGCATGTCATGCTTTCAGTTGAAGGGCGGCATCGGGTCGGCTTCGCGCCTCACCCCGGAAGATGCCGCGGGCGTTGCGCATACCGTGGGGGTCCTGGTGCTCGCTAATTTCGGCAAGCTGCCGATGCTTACGATTGCGGGCCATCCGGTCGGGCGCGCGTTGGCGCAACCTGAGGCCTCGATCGACAATGAACCGGAGAAAGGCTCCATCATCCTGATCGTGGCCACGGACGCACCGCTCGATGCGCGCCAGCTTCGCCGTCTGTCTCTGCGCGCCGGGGCTGGATTGGCGCGCACCGGATCGGTTTTCGGCCATGGCAGCGGAGATGTGGCGCTGGCCTTTTCCACCGCCTATACCGTGCCCAGCGATACCACGCGCGCCATGCCGGATGTGCGCATGCTGCATGACGCTGCGCTCGATCCGCTGTTCCTGGCGTGTGCCGAAGCGGCGGAGCAGGCGGTGGTCAACGCGTTGTGGCACGCACAGACGGTCATCGGACGGGACGGGAACGTGCGTCATGGCGTTCGCGGCCACATCCCTGATTGGACGCATTGGTTGACTCAACAAGGAAGCGCGGCATGAAAATTCTGATCTCGGCGGACATCGAAGGCGTGGCGGGAGTCTTTCACACCGATCAAACACGGCCTGGGAATGCCGAATACGAGCGAGCCCGGCTATGGATGACTCAGGAGGCCAACGCCGCGGCACTGGGGGCGTTCGACGGGGGCGCCACCACCGTTGTGATCAACGATTCACACGGCCCGTTCCGCAATCTCCTGCCGGACCACCTCGACGACCGGATCCGTTGCATTCAAGGCAAACCGCGCATCCTGGGCATGATGGCGGGTGTGGAGTCGGGATGCGATGCCGCATTTTTGGTGGGGTTTCATTCGCGGGCGCAGGGGCGCGGCGTGCTGGCCCATACCATCAGCAGCTTCGCTTTTTCCCGCGTCGTGCTCAATGGCAAGGAGTTGGGCGAAGCGGGCCTGTACGGCGCGCTGGCTGGCGAGTACGGGGTGCCCGTGGTGTTCGGCACGGGCGATGACCGGTTCATCGAGGAAAATACACCTGTGTTGACGTCCGCTTCCTGGTTCCAGACCAAGGAGGCGTCCGGTCGCCTGAGCGGGTGTTCATTGACGCCGGCCGCGTCGGCCGCGGGTATCAGAGAGGCCGCCCGGCAAGCCATGGGGCGCATCGCCCAGGCCCGGCCGTTTGTGATCGCGCCCCCCATACAATGTGACCTGACCACCACATCGGGCGCCATGGCAGACCTGTTTTCCCAATTGCCTTCAGTCGAGCGGGTGGATGGCGTCACGATCCGGTTCAACACCGAATCCGTGGAAGCGGCCGTCAGGACGCTGAACTGCTTCTCGGCGATGTCGGCGCTGCTGAAGTAAGTTGGATCACTCCTTGTCCAACCCCACATCGACACGCTTCGCTCCCAGCAGGTCGGTCACCACCGCAGGCGCGATGCTGATCAGGTAGCCTCTGCGCCCACCATTCAGATAAATGAGTGGGTAATCCAACAAACCGGCCTGCACCCAGACCGGCATTTTGCGCCGTGTGGCGAACGGTGATGTCCCTCCGACCTGGTAGCCGGAGTGCTTTTGGGCAACCTCGGGGTGACAGGGAGCGACTTTCTTCACCCCGATCTGCCTTGCCAGGTTCTTCGTTGACACATCGCGGTCCCCATGCATGAGGATGACAAGCGGATGCGAATGCTCGTCCTCCATGATCAGCGTCTTGGCCACGCAATGGGGGTCCAGGTCCAGTTGACGCGCGGCCTCCAGCGCGCCACCGTGGTCGACGTATTCATAGGGATGCTCGCCGAACGCGACCTTGTTCCGTTTCAGGAATTGTGTGGCGGGGGTTTCCGAGATGTGCTTCTGTTTGCTCATGCGCGTTGATAGGGGGAAAAGGACTACGGCTCAAGCCCGGGGATGGTGTTGCGCGTGCAGGGGCTTCAGGCGTTCACGGGCGACATGGGTGTATATCTGCGTGGTCGAGATATCAGCATGGCCCAGCAACATCTGCACCACCCGCAGATCGGCGCCATGGTTGAGCAGATGCGTGGCGAAAGCGTGCCGCACCACGTGGGGTGAGAGCGGCACGTGT
>DASTNK010000175.1:0-4246 GCA_035720945.1 Burkholderiaceae bacterium | reverse complement strand
AGCCCCGTGATTTTGAGTAGCGTTTCGGACATGGCTTAGTGACCTCCCGTGCCCAGATAGGCTTCGATGACTTTCGGATTCTTCCGGACATCCGCGGGTAGTCCTTCAGCGATGATTTTGCCGTAATCCAGCACGGTCATGTGGTCGCACAGGCCCATGACCAGCTTGACGTCGTGCTCGATCAGCAGAATGGTGCGGCCGTCCGCGCGAATCTTGTCGAGCAGGGAGGTGAGATCCACTTTCTCGGTGGCGTTCATGCCGGCGGCGGGCTCGTCGAGCGCCAGCAGTTTGGGGTCGGTGGCCAACGCGCGGGCGATCTCCAGACGGCGTTGGTGGCCGTACGAGAGATTGCGCGATGTGTAGTCGGCGTATTGCGAGATACCCACGTAGTCGAGCAGCTCCCTGGCGCGCTCGCGGATGTCTTGTTCCTCTCGGCGTTCGGCCCGGGTGCGGAAGACCGCGCCCAGAATGGTCTGGTGCGTGCGCACGTGGCGCCCCACCATGACGTTCTCCAGGGCGGTCATGCCGCCGAACAGGCGGATGTTCTGGAAGGTGCGGGCGATACCGGCCTGGGTGACTTCGTGCACGGCCGTGGGTTTGTAGGGCTTGCCCTCGAGCATGAACTCGCCCGAGTCCGGCGTGTAGAGGCCGGTGATGACGTTGAAGAAAGTGGTCTTGCCGGCGCCATTGGGGCCGATCAGGCCGTAGATTTCGCCGGCGCGGATTTGCAGGCCCACGTCGGAGAGCGCCTGCAGGCCGCCGAAGCGCTTGTTGACGCCCTTGATTGAAAGTCGAATGTCTTGGCTCATGCTGATTCGCGTAATCTGTGGATCTTGGCCTTATGCGGTCGCTTGTTTGCGATTCCGCTTGTTGAGTTTGGCGATGCGGTTCTCATGCGTGGGCGCTGGCCATAGGCCCGCCGGACGGTACAGCATGATGAACACCATGGCCAGGCCGTAGAGGCCCTGCCGGATGACGGAGGGGCTGATGATCTGATGGCCGAACACGGCTTGCTGAAGAGGGCCCACCGTGTCGCGCAGCAACTCGGGGAAGACCGACATCAGGATGGCCCCCAGGATCACGCCCGGAATGTGGCCCAGGCCGCCCAGCACCACACAGGCCAGCACGACGGTGGATTCCCAGAAGGTGAAGGATTCCGGGGAAACGAAGCCCTGGAAGGCACCGAACATGGAACCCGCCAAGCCGCCAAAGGACGCGCCCATGGCGAAGGCCAGCAGTTTCATGTTGCGGGTGTTGATGCCCATGGCCTTGGCGGCCAGTTCGTCCTCCCGGATGGCCGCCCAGGCGCGGCCGATGCGTGAGCCTTGAAGGCGGGTACACACGGCGATCACGATCAGTGATCCGATCAGGAACAGGTAGTAGTACTGAATGGATGACGTGAAGTGGATGCCGAAGAATGTGTGTGTGTCGGCAAGGTTGAAGCCCTCGAAGTGCACCGGCGAAATGTTGTTGATGCCCTGGGGGCCGTTGGTGATGTTGACCGGGCTGTACAGGTTGTTCATGAAGATGCGCACGATCTCCCCGAAGCCCAAGGTCACGATCGCCAGGTAGTCGCCACGCAGGCGCAGCGTGGGCGCGCCCAGCAATATGCCGAAGATCGCGGCCAGCGCCATTCCGATCACCGCGATGATGAGATAGGGCGTGTGCAGGCCGGCCGGGAACAGGTGGGCGATCCATGCGAAGTGGCTGGTCAGGTGCGGCGACGACAACAACGCCGCCGTGTAGGCGCCTACGGCATAGAAGGCGATATAGCCCAGGTCGAGCAGGCCGGTGAAGCCCACCACCACGTTCAGGCCGAGCGCCAGCATGACGTAGAGCATGGCGAAGTCAAGCACACGCACCCAATAGTTGCCACCCACCGTGTCGATGAGCACGGGGGCGATCAGGACCAGTATCGCGAAGGCGATGTGCAATACGGTTTTGCTTTTGTTGGAATTCATGTCGTGGCCCCCATTAAGCGCGATCGGCCACGCGTTCGCCCATCAGGCCGGAGGGCCTGAAGACCAGCACGAGGATCAACACGATGAATGCGAAGACGTCTTGGTAGTTGCTGCCGAATATGCCGTGCGTGAGATTGCCGATGTAGCCCGCGCCCAACTGTTCGATCAGCCCCAGAACGATGCCGCCCACCATGGCGCCACCCAGGTTGCCGATGCCACCCAGTACCGCGGCGGTGAAGGCTTTCAGGCCGGGAATGAAACCCATGTAGAAGTGTACGTGGCCGTATTCCAGGGCCATCATCAGGCCGGCCAGGGCGGCCAGGGCCGAACCGATCATGAAGGTGGCCGAGATCACGAAGTTGGGGTTCACGCCCATCAGGCTGGCGTTGCTGGGGCTCTCGGCGATGGCGCGCATCGCGCGCCCAAGCTTGGTCTTGTGCACCAGGAGCAGCAAGCCCGCCATGACGAGAAAAGCCGTTGCGATGATGGTGATCTCGGTCCCGGAGATCACCACGCCGATCGTGGTGGCGGTCTGGGGGATGACGTTGATCGGGTCGGTGGGCAGGAGCTGCGGGAAGGGCAGCGGATCGGGCGACCAGATGACCATGGCAAGGGTTTCGAGCGTGATGGATATGCCGATGGCGGTGAGCAGCGGCGCCAGACGTGGCGCGTTGCGCAGCGGCCTGTAGGCCCAGCGCTCTATCGTGAAGCCGACGATGGCGCAGACTATGCACGCCACCACCAGGGCGATCAGCACGAGAGGGATATTGCCTATGTTCGGGAAGTGGTGTTGCAGGAAATTGACCGTCGTCATGGCGACCATGGCGCCGACCATGAGAATGTCGCCGTGCGCGAAGTTGATGATGCCGAGGATGCCGTACACCATCGTGTAGCCCAGGGCGATGAGGGCGTACATGCTGCCCAGGATCAGGCCATTGATGACTTGTTGAACGAATATATCCATGACGATTCAGATGTGTCTTTCGCGCCCGCCAGCAGTCGCCTTATGAGCGCGCGGGAGGGCTCGAGTATCGGGGGGATAGAAGAAGCACCGGCTTGGAGAAGAGGGCGGGTCTTGGGATGGCGCTGGAAGTGGCCAATGGGGGATCCCGCGGAAACCAGAGGGGTTCACGCGGGATCCCGGCCCGGATTACATCTTGATGACGTCGAGCAGGGTCTGCTTGCCGTTGACGTACTTGTAGAGAGAGATCGAGGCGCCCTTCAGGTCGCCGTGCTGGTCGAACTGGATATTGCCGGTCAGACCGTTGTAGTTGGTCGAGGGCATGGCCGACAGGATGCCGGCGCGCGTGATCGACTTGGAGCGTTTCATGGCGTCGACGATGACGCCGACGGCGTCGTACGAGGTTGGCGAATAGATCACCGGATCGTGCCCGAACGTGGCCTTCATGTCTTTGGCGAACTGGGCGCCGCCAGCCATCTTGGACAGATCGCCGCCTGCGATCGAGCAGATCACGTTGTCGGTGGCATTGCCGGCCAGCTTGCTCAGGTCGGTGGTGCAGACGCCGTCGCCGGCCAGGATGCGGGCGCGGATGGCCAGTTGCCGGGCCTGCTTGGAGAACGGGCCGCCGGTGGCGTCCATGCCGCCGTAGAAGATGACGTCGGGGCGCTCGGCCTTGATCTTGGTCAGAATGGCCTTGAAGTCGGTGGCCTTGTCGTTGGTGGCGTCGCGCGACAACACCTTGATGCCCTCAGCCTTGGCGGTTTTCTCGAACTGGTCGGCCAGGCCTTGGCCATAGGCGGTGGCGTCGTCAACCACGGCGACCCGCTTGAAACCCAGCTTCTTGGCATATTTGGCCAGGGCCGGACCTTGCTGGGCATCGGTGCCGATCACGCGGAAGGCGGTCTTGTAGCCTTGCAACGTGTATTGCGGGTTGGTCGAGGCCGGTGAAATCTGGGTCACGCCGTTGTCGCTGTAGATCTTGGATGCGGGAATGGTGACGCCGGAGTTCAGGTCGCCCACCACGGCCACGACGCCGTCGTCGACCAGCTTCTGGGCGACTTGCGTGCCGGTCTTGGGGTCGGCCTGATCGTCTTGCGAATCGAGCACCAGCTTGATCTTCTGGCCGTTGATGACCAGCTTGCCGGACTTGTTGATTTGGTCGACGGCGAGTTGGGCGCCGTCAGCCTGGTCCTGGCCGATGTGGGCGATGTTGCCGGTCAGCGGCGCGGCGCTGCCGATCTTGACGACAACGTCGGCGGAAGCGGTTTGGCCGAACGCCAGGGTGATACCGGCGAGGATCAGCGCGGCGCTTGTGGGTTTGAGC
>DASTNK010000174.1:0-6542 GCA_035720945.1 Burkholderiaceae bacterium | reverse complement strand
CTGTGGCTCGCCATGCTGGGCGCCGCCGTGGCGTTCCGGCGCGGCGAGCACATGCGCATGACGGCCCTGGTCAACAAGGCCTCGCCGGCCACGCGGGCGCTCCTCGATGTCTTCGCCGTCATGGTGTCGCTGGTGTTCGTGCTGCTGGTGCTGCTGCCCAGCTTCGAAGCCACCATCGTCCAGTCCGTCATCCATACGGCGGCCATGGGCATCAGCCGTTCCTGGCGTACCGCCGCGCTGCCCACGGGCCTGTCGTTCATGGCAATCTTCGCCATCCTGCGGCTCATCGAGGCATCGAACTGGAAGCTGGTCCTCAAGGCGCTGGGCCTGATCGTCCTCATCGGCCTCGTACTGTATGCCTTGTCCCCGCTCTTCGAAGACCTGGGCAACTACAACCTGCTCATCTTCTTCGTGGGCCTGGTGGCGCTGGGCGTGTTCACCGGGGTTCCCATCGCCTTTTCGTTTGGCATTGCCACCTACGCCTACCTGCTCCTCAGCGCCCAGGTTCCGCTCACCGTCCTGGTCGGCCGCATGGACGAAGGCATGTCGCACCTCATCCTGCTGGCCGTGCCCCTGTTCGTCTTCCTGGGCCTGCTCATCGAAATGACCAGCATGGCGCACAAGATGGTGTCGTTCCTGGCCAACCTGCTCGGCCACGTGCGCGGCGGCCTGTCGTACGTGCTGGTCGGCGCCATGTACCTGGTGTCGGGCATTTCGGGCGCCAAGGCGGCCGACATGGCGGCCATCGCGCCGGTGCTGTTCCCAGAAATGAAAAAACGCGGTGCCGACGAGGGCGAGCTCATCGCGCTGCTCTCGGCCGCGGGCGCCCAAACAGAAACCGTGCCGCCCAGCCTGGTGCTCATCACCATCGGTTCGGTCACCAGCGTGTCCATCACCGCGTTGTTCAAGGGCGGCCTGCTACCCAGCGCGGTGCTGGGCCTCATGCTCTGCATGGTGGTCTGGTGGCGCAACCGCCACCAGAAGCTCGACCACGTCGAACGCCAACCGAAGCTGGAAATCCTCAAGAGTTTCATCATCGCCTTCCCGGCGCTGACGCTGCCTTTCGTCATCCGCGCGGCGGTCGTCGAGGGGGTGGCCACGGCCACCGAGGTCTCCACCATCGGCATCGTGTATTCGTGCTTCATCGGCATCTTCGTGTACCGATGCTTCGACGTGAAGCGCCTGTACCCCATGCTCATCGACACGGCCATCCTGTCGGGCGCCATCCTGCTCATCATCGGCACGGCCACCGGCATGGCCTGGGCATTGACGCAATCGGGGTTCTCCAGCGACCTGGCCGATTACATGGGCAACCTGCCTGGCGGCGCGTTCACCTTCTTCTGCGTGTCCATCGTCACGTTCATCGTGCTGGGCAGTGTGCTCGAAGGCATCCCGGCCATCGTGCTGCTCGGCCCGCTGCTGTTCCCCATTGCGGCGGAGCTGAACATCAACGAAGTGCACTATTCCATGGTCGCAGTGCTGGCCATGGGCATCGGCCTGTTCGCGCCGCCATTCGGCGTGGGCTATTACGCGGCCTGCGCCATCGGCCGCGTCGCGCCCGACAAGGGCATCAAGCCCATCATCGGCTACCTGTGCTCCATCACGATCGGCCTGATCATCATCGCCGCCGTGCCCTGGCTGTCCACGGGCTTTCTGAAGTAATGGCCGCCGCCCGCCCCACGAAACGGGCGGGCGCGGCCGCTCTCCATTTTTCATGGATCGAATCCACATGAGCGAGAAAAAACTGGCCGGGCGCGTGGCGCTGGTTTTCGGTGCGGGCTCCGTCGGCGAAGGCTGGGGCAATGGCAAGGCAGCGGCGGTGTCGTATGCGCGCGAAGGCGCCGCCGTGATCGCCGTCGACCTGAATGCCGCCGCAGCCGAGGCAACCCGCGACATCATTCTGTCGGAAGGCGGACAGTGCGATGCCTTCGCGGCCGACGTCACCCAGTCGGAGCAGATACGGGCCCTGGTGGCCGAGATCATCGGCCACCACGGGCAGCTCGACATCCTGCACAACAATGTGGGCATGGCGAAGATGGGCAGTGTCACCGATCTGTCCGAGGCCGACTGGGACCTCGCCATGGACGTGAACCTGAAGAGCGCGTTCCTCACGTGCAAGCACGTGCTGCCCATCATGCAGGCGCAAAAGCGCGGCGCCATCATCAATATCTCAAGCCTGGCGGCCATTCGCTACACCGGGTACCCCTACCCGGTGTATTACGCGGCCAAGGGCGGGTTGAATCAGCTCACGGCGGGGCTGGCCCTGGAATACGCGGGGTCGGGCATACGCGTCAACGCCATCATGCCCGGCTACATCGACACGCCTCTCATCTACAAAGACATTTCCGGCCAGTACGCCAGCAAGGAAGCCATGGTGGCCGAGCGCAACGCGCGCTGCCCCATGGGCCACATGGGCACCGCCTGGGACATCGCCCGCGCCGCGGTATTCCTGGCGTCGGACGACGCGGCCTACATCACGGGGGTCTGTCTGCCGGTGGACGGCGGTGTGCACATGACGTCGCGGTGAACACGCATTGCGCTTGATCGTTTAAACCGGTTTGGCCGAAGCGGGTTTTTGCTTGACACGCTCCAGGGTGGGAGAAGTAGCGCAGGCCGGCGCGTCCAGCGGTCGTGGCACTGCGCGCCCCGACTGCCCGGGTCTGTCTCGTCCAGGCGGGCGTCGGGCTGAACTCACTACGCCTCGCGATAGCGAGGCTCCGTTCAAACACCGCCCGACGACTGCCCCCGCCTGGCCAAGCCAGATCCGGCGCTGGCCGAAACGCCGGCCTGCGCTACTTCTCCCACCCTGGAGCTACGATTGCGGCATGCATGGAGAGATACTGCCGCAGTTGTGGGCGGTTTGCCGACTCCCCCGCATGCCCTCATCGCGAGCTGGCTGTCGAGGCCAGGGGTGGGCCCGGTGTAAGGCGTGCGCCGGATCTGGCTTGGGAAGGCGGGGGCAGTCGTCGGGGGGCTGTCTGAGCGAAATGGTCAGACCGTAGGACTGACCATTTTGCGAGTTCCACCCGACGCCCGCCTTCCCAAGCCAGATCCGGATGAAGCACGCCGTGCCGGGCACGCCCCTGGCCCCGATAGACAGCGTCTTCAGATACCTACAACGTCGAACCCAGCAAAACCCCACGCCGGTGACCTACTTGAACGCCGTCTCCACGAAACTGCGCAACTTGCGGGAATGCAGACGCTCACGCGGCATGTCGCGCAGGTTCTCCAGCGCCCGGATGCCGATGTGCAGATGCTGCCCCACCTGGGTGCGATAGAACTCGCTGGCCATGCCCGGCAGCTTCAATTCCCCGTGCAGCGGCTTATCGGACACGCACAGCAAGGTGCCATACGGCACGCGGAAACGGAACCCGTTGGCGGCGATCGTGCCCGATTCCATGTCCAGCGCAATGGCGCGCGACTGCGAGAACCGCTGGACCAGTTCGACGTGGTCGCGCAGTTCCCAGTTGCGGTTGTCGATGGTGGCCACCGTGCCGGTGCGCATGATCCGCTTCAGATCCCACCCCGACAGGCCGGCCACCTCTGCCACGGCCTGCTCCAGCGCCACCTGGATCTCGGCCAGCGGCGGAACCGGCACCCAGGTGGGGAGATCCGCGTCCAGGACGTGGTCCTGGCGTACATAGCCATGCGCCAGAACATAATCACCCAGCCGCTGCGTCGTGCGCAGGCCGGCGCAATGGCCCAGCATCAGCCATGCCGACGGCCGCAGCACCGCGACGTGATCGGTGATGGTCTTGGCGTTGGACGGGCCAACGCCGATGTTGATCATGGTGATGCCGGAATGGTTCTCACGCATCAGGTGATACGTGGGCATCTGCGGTAGACGCGACAGCGGCTCGCCACTGCGTTCGCCGTCCGCGCCGCGCGGCGTGATGATGTTGCCGGGCTCGACAAGGGCCGTGTAGCCGCCTTCGCTCTGCGCGAGCATCTCGCGTGCCCACTGGCAGAACTCGTCGACGTAAAACTGATAGTTGGTGAACAGCACGAAATTCTGGAAATACCCGGGCTCGGTGGCGGTGTAGTGCCGCAACCGATGCAGGGAATAATCGACGCGCGGCGCGGTGAACGGCGACAGCGGCTGTGGCTCGCCCTGACGCCCCTGCCAGGTGCCGTTGACGATGGCGTCGTCGGTGACGGCCAGGCTGGGCACGTCGAAATGGTCGCGCAGGGCATCACCCAGTGTGTCGGGTGAAATCCCTTCCACGTAGCGCCCATCCGGAAACGCGAAATGCAGCGGAATGGGCATGTCCGATTCACCCACCTCCACCGGCACGTTGTGGTTCTTGATGAGCAGCCCGATCTGCTCTTCAAGATAATCGAAGTACAGATCCGGCTGTGTGATGGTCGTCATGTAGGCGCCCGGCTCGATCACATGGCCGTATGACAGACGGCTGTCGACCTCTTGGTACGAGTGCGTCTTGATGCGCACGGCGGGGTAGTAGGCCCGTACCCGCTGGCCTGCCGGCAGCTTTCCGGCGGCATAGTCCGCGAAGGCGGCGCGGATGAACGCCGTGTTGCGCCGGTAGATTTCAACCAGCCGCTCGACGGCGGCGCGGGCGTCCCGATACCCGGCGTACGGAATAAGCGGGGGCAGGATCGTGGGGCTGAGCTGCCCCGAAGAGTCAAGCAAGACGGTGTTTTTCAAATTGGTCATGCCTCGATGTTACGTCGGAACGCAGGGTCGTCCGGCCCCACCCCGTGGAAAGAGACACAACGCCTCTTTCGTCGCTGGCCAGGTTTGCGTGGACGTCTTTACCGCCCCCGCGCCACAGCGCACGGTCAACAAAAAATTCTACTTGAATTCGGAGTAATGGAGCACAGCCATCGGCGCTTGCGGCAATAGATGGCGACGCGCCACAACCGTGGCCACCGCGCGGGGCCGCAACGCCACCGCGGACGAATAGGGCGAGCGAGCAGTTGTCGAATCAGGCATGGCGGTCTGGCGGGCCACTGTCGGCATCCGCTCAGGCGGCCTGGTCCATGAACAGGGCCAGCGCCACGTCACGCTCGGTCACGCCCTTGGCGTCGTGCGTCGTCAGAGTGACTTCGACGCGGTTGTAGACGTTGGACCATTCGGGATGATGGTCGAGCTTTTCGGCCTGCATGGCCACGCGCGTCATGAAACCGAACGCTTCGCTGAAATTCTTGAACACGAATGTTTTGCGGATGGCATCGCGCGATTCCACTGATGACCAACCTTCGAGCAGCAACAGCGCCGACGGCGCCCCGATCAACTTGAGCTGCATCTTCATGGGCACCTCCTGGGGGCAACATGTATACCCACAGTCTACTCGTCCGTGAGAAGACTGGCAGGTTTCAGGAGGATTTTTCCGTTCACTGACCGCCCTGGCCATTCATCACCGGCGAGGCCCGGCAACGCGGGAGGCGCTTTCCCGCGCGTGCAAGCCGACACACCATGCCGCGCCGGCTCCGAGGCGGGGGCCGGCGCGGCATGAGAACACCGCTGGAGCAACGGCTACTTGGCAACCCAGGCGGCGATGGCCGCGCGTTCCGCGTCCGTCATCTTGGTCATGTTGCCCAGCGGCATGTACTTGCTGGCCACGACCTGTTTGATCTGCGCTTCGTGCAGGAGCAGTTCGGCGTTGGTGTCGAACATGATCCCGGCCGGTGCCGACGCGAAGCCCGGCTGTGTGGGCTTGACCGAATGGCACTCTATGCAGCGCGCGTTCACGATGGTGCGCACCTGCTTCGTATCGACCGAGGTGGCCGTGGCCACCGCGGCGCCGTGTGCGGCGGAGGGTGCGGAAGGCGCCACCGGCGCGGCTGGCGCCGGCATGACCAGCCAGCCGATGATCAGCAGCATGACGATGCCCACCGCCGGGTAGGCCAACTGATTCTTTCCCACATGGCGCAACACGAAATACTGCCGGATCACGGCACCGGCGAAGATGAACAGCGCCATCACGATCCAGGCATGCGCGCTGGTGTACGTGAACGCGTAGTGGTTGCTCAGCATCAGGAACACCACCGGCAGCGTGAAATAGGTGTTGTGCACCGAGCGCTGCTTGCCGCGCTTGCCATCCAGCGGATCGGGCGTCTTGCCGGCCTTGAGCGCCGTGACCATGCGGCGCTGGCCGGGAATGATCCAGAAGAACACGTTGGCGGCCATGCACGTGGCCATGAGCGCCCCGGTGATGAGGAACGCGGCGCGCCCCGGGAAGACCATGGTGGTGAGCCAGGCCACGATGATCATCATGACGCCCACGGCCGCGCTGAGCCAGCCATCGCGGTTCATGGTGGGGCTGATGCGCTGGCAAAGCTGCGAATAAACAATGTACCCGACCACCAGGAACGCCACCGCCAGCACACTGGCTTCGACACCGCTCATGTGCGCGGCCCACTGCCAAGGGCTGTTTGCATTGACCAGATAGAACTCCGGCTTGAGCAGGTACATGATGAAGAACAGGCCGAACCCGGACAGCCAGGTGGTGTAGGCCTTCCAGAACGACCAGTGCAGGTCGTCGGGCAGTTCGGCGGGGTTGGTCAGGTACTTCTGGTTG
>DASTNK010000173.1:0-21125 GCA_035720945.1 Burkholderiaceae bacterium | reverse complement strand
GATCGTTCTTGATCCTTCATTCGTGATGCAGGCAGGTAATAGAAATGCCGGACCAGAAATGCCGGACTGCGACGTGGTCCGGCGACAACCCAAGGAGACTCATGATGTTGCGCAGAATTTTTTCGTGGCTGTCGGCCGCGTCGTTGTTGTTGTTCTCCACCCTGGCCGCCGCCACACCGGCCCCCCAGGCGCCGGCGGAAATCAAGATTGGTGCGTTGTACGCGTCATCGGGGCCGTTCGCGGCCATTTCCATGCCGGCGCACATGGGGTTGAAGCTGTGGGTGGACGAGGTCAACGCCAAGGGCGGTGTGATGGTCAAGCCCTACGGCAAACGCATTCCCGTCAAGCTCGTCGCCTATGACGATCAGAGCAACACCTCCACGGCCGCCACCTTGTACAACCAGCTCATCACCCAGGACAAGGTCAACGTGCTGGTGGCCGACGTCGGGTCGGTGCTGACCTCCATGGCCGTGCCCATCGCGCGCGAACACAAGATGATGCTGTTCGATCTGAGCGGCACGGGCGACCCGTTCTTCACACCCGGCAACCCTTACATCGCCCTGGTCGCCATGCCCGTGTCGACGGTCTGGCCGAAAAGCGTGGCCAATTTCCTGACGACGGAAGGTCCGAAGCTGGGCATCAAGCACATCGCCCTGATCTACGCCACGAATGATTTCTCCGGCACGCAGGCCAAGGCCATGCGCAAGCTGATCGAAGACGCGCATGCACCGGTCAAGATCGTGTACGACACGGGGGTGCCCACGAACACCTCGAGCTACACCGTGCTGCTCAACAGCATCCGGGCCGCCAAGCCCGACGCCGTGATTCAGCTCGGCTACCCGGGCAACGATACGGCGTTCCTGCGCAACCTGCATGATTCGGGGGCACATTTCAAATGGTTGTTCGCCGTGTTCCCGGGTTTGGAAACCGAGCACATGCTCAAGACGGTGGGCGTGGACGGCATGAAGTACGTCTACACCTACACGCCGCCGTCGGAAGTCGAGTACAAGGTGACGTCAGGCATGACACTGCCTGAATTCCACACAGCCTGGGACAAGGCCTACCCAGACAGCAAGGTGTCGTTCGGCTTTAACTCGGTGGCAGGCTACACCACCGGTGTCGTGATCCAGAACACCCTGGCGGCCACCAACAGTCTGGATCAACTCGACCTGCGCAAAGCCGTCTTCAGCCTGTCCGGCAAGCTCAAAACGCTGGATGGCGCGTTTGAACTGGACAAGGACGGCGCCCAGACCGGCGAGGTCATGCCACTTGGCCAGTTGGTGCCGGACGGCAAGGGCGGGTTGAAGTTCTCGGTTGTCTATCCGGCTGAAGCCGCAACCGGCAAGCCGATATACCCCGCACCAGCGCAATGATGTGCAATGGCCCGGGCCTTCCCCCGGTCACCGTCGACGGCCGTGGAGGCCTGGGCCGACCGGAGGCGGGCCTGATTCGGGCTGCCCGCATGACATGGTGACCGGCCCTGGTGGGTCGGGTTGGAGGTCAGTTGACGCGCGCTTGGCCCGCATGCGTGTCCTCGGGGATGCTGATGTCCAGGTGGCCCGATAGCGCCGCGCTGAGACTGTAGGCCGGATCGAAGGACTCGGCACGCGCCATGGGCCAGGCCGTGCGGAAGACCGTGTTGCGGAATTTTCCGGCCAGCAATTCACCGTTTTCCAGATCGGGGAACAGTGCCGACAACACCCGGATTTCGCCGTTGGCGATGCGTCGCGCGATGTGGTGTGGGCGCAAGTCACCGGGGTGCGTCAGCCCCGCCGCGCCCAATAGCTCGGCCAGGGCCTTCAAGGTATTGGTGTGGAAGTTGGCCACGCGCACGGATTTGTCAGCCACCACCAGCGCCTTCTGACGCTTCGGATCCTGTGTGGTGACGCCCGTCGGGCAGCGCCCAGTATGGCAGACCTGCGCCTGCAGGCAACCGACCGCGAACATGAAGGCACGGGCGCTGTTGCACCAGTCGGCACCCAACGCCATGATGCGCGCCATGTCGAAGGCGCTGATGATCTTGCCGGATGCGCCCAGCTTGATGCGGTCGCGCAGGCCGATGCCGACCAGCGTGTTGTGTACGAGGCGCAGGCCTTCGCGCAGCGGCGTGCCCACGTGATCAACGAATTCGATGGGGGCGGCGCCGGTGCCGCCCTCGGCGCCATCGACCACGATGAAGTCCGGCGTGATGCCGGTTTCGAGCATGGCCTTGGCGATGGCGAACCATTCCCAGGGGTGGCCCACGCACAGCTTGAACCCCACCGGTTTCCCACCGCTGAGGTTCCGCAGCCGCGCGATGAAATGCATGAGTCCGATGGGGGTGTCGAACGCACTGTGCGCCGAGGGCGAGTTGCAGTCCTGCCAGGCCGGCACGCCGCGTGCGGCGGCGATCTCGGGTGTGACCTTGGGGCCGGGGAGGATGCCGCCATGGCCGGGCTTGGCGCCTTGCGACAACTTGATCTCTATCATCCTGATGTTGTCGCGGGTGGCCTGTTTGACGAATTCCTCTTCCGAGAAATTGCCCGCCGTGTCGCGGCAGCCGAAGTACCCGGACCCGATGTTCCAGATCAATGCGCCGTTGTGCGCCAGGTGGTAGCGGCTGACGCCGCCTTCGCCTGTGTCGTGGGCGAAGTTCCCGGTCGCCGCGCCTTTGTTCAGCGCCATGACGGCGTTGGCCGACAGCGCGCCGAAGCTCATGGCGGAGATGTTCAGCACCGATAGTGACACCGGCTGGGTACAGTCCGGTCCGCCCACGGTGATGCGAAAGTCGCTGTTGGCGGGGTGCGTGGGCGTCATGGAATGGTTGATCCATTCATAGTCCGTCTGGTAGACGTCACCCTGGGTGCCGAAGGGGCGCTTGTCGATCTGTTGCTTGGCGCGCTGGTAGACCAATGAGCGATCAACCCGAGAGAAGGGCAACTTCTGCGTATCGTCTTCGAAGAAATACTGTCGGATCTCCGGGCGGATGAATTCCAGCGCGAAACGCAGATTGCCGATGACCGGATAGTTGCGGCGGATGGCGTGTTTTGTCTGGGTGAGGTCGATGATGCCCAGCACGGTGAGGGCGCCGAACACGATGGTCAGGATCAGCCACCAATCGCTCACGGCCACGGTCAGGATGAGGCACAGGAGCGCGGCGGCGGCGATCAGGTAGAACGCGGTGTGGCGGGTGAACAGTTGGTGTTTCATGGACGGGTCCGCAGGCTGTATCAGCCGATCACCTTACCAGAACTTCGCCTGCGCCCCAATACATGGGCGATGCGGCGTCCGGCGCCTGAGGAATCCATGAGTCCGATGGACAGAGTGCGGGGGGGGGCGCGCAACACGATGCTGAGCCAGTAGATCAGGCCGAGGATGGCCAGGTTCACTGCGAGGGCCGTGGGCCAGTCCCAGAGCTTTATGGCACCACGCCTATCTTGTATATGGTCAGCGAACGAGTTGCAGGCTCAGCGCCAGCGCCATCAACGTGAAGAACAGCACCGGCACGGTGAGGACGATGCCGGTGCGGAAATAGGCCCCCCAACTGACATGGGTGCCGCGTCGCGCCAGCACGTGCAGCCATAACAGCGTCGCCAAACTGCCGATCGGCGTGATCTTGGGACCCAGGTCGCTGCCGATGATGTTCGCGTACACCATGGCCTGATGCACTGCGCCGGTCGCGCCCGCGTCGTGGATGGACAGCATGCCCAGCAGCACGCCAGGCAGGTTGTTGGTCACCGACGACAGAAACGCGCTGACGAAACCCACGCCCAGCGCCGCGCCCCAGATCCCCGACCCCGCGAACAGTCTGAACAGGTCCGACAGCCACGATGTCATCCCGGTGTTGCGCAGCCCCATGACGACGAGGTACATGCCCAGCGAGAACACCACCACGTTCCACGGCGCGTGCCGCAGCACCTTGCGGGTGCCCACGATGTGGCGTCGTCCGGCCACCACCAATAGAAGCGCGGCCCCGGCGCCAGCCACGACACTCGTGGGCACGTTGTAGCGGTCGAGGGTGAAGAATCCCGCAAGCGTCGCCAGCAGCACCATCCAGCCGGCGTGGAACGTCAGCGGATCGCGCACCGCCTCGGCGGGTGGCATGGGCCGCGCGAAGTGATAGGAGCGTGGCATCCGGCGTTTGAAATAGGCGTGCAATACCAACAGACTGGCTGCAATGGCCACCACATCGACGGGAATCATGATGGCCGCGTAGCCGCGAAAGCCCAGGCCGAAATAGTCGGCGGACAGAATGTTGACCAGATTCGAGATCGTGAGCGGGATGCTGGCGGTATCGGAGATGAACCCCGCCGACATGACGAATGCGAAGATGGCCGGGGCGGGGAATTCCAGGGCGAGCAGCAACTCCATCACGATGGGTGTGAGAATAAGGGCCGCGCCATCGTTCGTCAGCAGACCGGCCACGGTTGCGCCGAACAGGATGATCAGCACGAACAGGATCGATGTGCGGCCCCGCCCCCACCGTACGATATGCAAGGCGGCCCATTTGAAGAAACCGGCTTCGTCCAGCAGCGAGTTCGTGATGATGATGGCGATCAGTGTGGCGGTCGCGTTCCAGACAATATGCCAGATCTCGCGGACATCGCTCAAATGAATCAACCCCAACGCCCCGCACGCCACGGCGCCCGCCAGCGCGCTCCAGCCTATGCCGAGTTTCCATGGCCGGAAGATCACCAGCAAGAGCGTGCCAATGAAAATCAGCACTGCGGCAATGGCGGGAAGAGGCGGCATGAGAAGGGCTGGGGAAGATATCAGCGTAGGGGAGGAAAGTATCAGGGGAACAGGCAAAGGGCATTATCGCGTTTGCCGCAATTATCACCGAAACGGGAAGCGGTGCGTTTTGAGTAGAATGGCCGCATGCGGTTTTCGCCCTTTTTCTTGATACCGTCATGGCTCTGGAGGCTCACCCCTTGCGCGACACCATTCGAATCGTCATCGGTGATTGGCATGCGCTCGAATCGCATGCCACCGCCATTCGCACGGAAGTCTTCGTGGCCGAGCAGCATGTGCCTGCCGAAGAGGAACTTGATGCTGAAGACGTCCACTGCGTTCATGCTGTGGCGTACGATGGCGCGCTTGGTGTGGGGACGGGGCGCTTGTTGCCCAATGCCCATATCGGACGCATGGCTGTGCGCAAGCCGTACCGGGGGCGGGGCGTGGGCGCGCGCTTGCTCGAAACCCTGGTCGTGGAAGCGCGCAAGCGCGGTTATCCCGAAGTGATCCTCGCGGCGCAATTGCATGCCGTGCCGTTTTACGAGCGTCACGGTTTTGTTGCCGAGGGTGGGGTGTTTCTGGACGCCGGCATCGAACATGTCAACATGCGACGCGTACTGGCCGGCGCCAGCTCTCGGGATTTGTCTGGCGCCTAGTGCGGTTTATGTCCCTGATAGCGTCAAACACCGCATTAGCGCATGTTGCCCGTGTGCCCGAGTGAATAACGGCCCGGTTGCGGCCATACGGTGAGGCCGTGCGGCTCCATGCCGACAGGAATGGATTTCACCGCCCCGGTCGTGGTGTTGATCGCGTAGACCACATCATCGAAACGGCCGGATAGCCATAGCATTTTGCCATCGGCGCTGACGTTGCCCATGTCAGGGCTGCCGCCGCCAGGGATCGGCCAGTTCGCCACGACTTTGCGTGTGGCGAAATCGATGACCGATACGCTGCCCTTGCCATGGCGTGGCCCGTGCACCAGATTCGAGCCCCGATTGGAGACGTACAGATGGGTGCCATCGCGGCTGGGGTACAGGCCATGTGTACCCACACCGGTTTTGATGAAACCGATCTCTTTGAAGGTATCGCCGTCTATCAGGTGGACACCATTGGCCATCATGTCCGCCACGTAGAATATCCTGCCATCCGGCGAAATACGGATATCCTGCGGCATGCTGGGTTTGGCGAACCGCAGGTAGCCGACGACCTTGCGATTGACCATGTCGATCTTCGCAACGCTGCCGTCGAATTCGCAGGTGAAGATCGCGTATCTGCCGTCGATGGAAAAATCGGCGTGGTTGATGCCCTTGCATCCGGGTACTTTCAGGCTCACTTTCAACGCCATGGTGTGCGCATCGCGGAAGTCCAGCCTGGCAAGCGCCTCGGCCACCACGATGGCGTATTTGCCGTCCGGCGTGAAGTACATGTTGTACGGATCTTCGACCGGTATCGCGGGCCCCGGCTTGCCGGTTTTCGGATTGATCGGAGTCAGGCTTCCTCCACGACGTCCTTCGTCATTGTTGGCAACCCACAACGTTTTCAGATCCCACGAGGGTATGATGTGCTGGGGGTTGCGGCCGACGCGGAATTTATCCACGACCTTGAACGTCGCGGGGTCAATGACGTACACATCATTGGATCGGACGTTGGGCACATAGACGCGCGACAGGGCGCCGGCCACCGCTGGGCTGAAATGATTGACGCCGGCTTCGCTATACAGGTTGTTCGGATTCACCACCGGGGGCATGCCCGGCACAGTGTCGATGCTGGTGGCGGCGGACGCCACTGGTCCGGCGCAAAGTATCCCCAACACGAGACCAAGCGCCGGCACGAAACGCGCGGCGCGGCGGCGGGCGGGAAAGCACAGTGAGTACATGAGAAATTCCATCCAGGAGTTTGTCAAAAGGCGGGAATCAAGACCGCAAGGGAGCGGAAACAAGGGAATCGGTGTTCATCGGCCTGCCGTGTCTTTTCGGATGGCCGCGACGGTGCGCGAGATGATCGCCTCGACCCCCAACTGTCCGAGTTCGGCGCTGGCGCGGCGCGGGTCACCATACACCCCTTCCGCCGCTCCGGGCGTCGGACCGCTGCGCAGGCGATCGAGCCGCACCATGCTGGGCGCCACTGCCAGTAGCAGCGATGTATCCGCCAGGCCAGCGTGCGTGCCGATTTCGGCGTCGTGATAACCCCGTTTCCTGAGGATTTGCGCAAAACCGCGGGAGCTGGTGCCGTAGTATGCGGGCGGCACGAACGCTCGCGCCTTGGTGCCGGACCATGATCGATTGAGGCGGTGGACCACGAGTTTCAGATCGTTTTGATAGCCGCCGTGGTCTCCCAGGAAAACGATATTCAGGAAGCCGTGGATCTTGAAGCTGTTGGCCGCGGATTCCAGCGTTTTCTCGAAGGCGTCGTCCGGAATGGTGATGGTGCCGGGAAATCGCATGTGCGCGGTTGGCGGCGCGTAACTGCCCTCTGGCACATACGCGATCACTGGCGCGACCAGCGCATTCCCCAGCGTTTGCGCGATGCGCTGCGACAGCACCCGGACCCGCGCATTGTGCTTGCCCAGCGCGATATCCGGACCGCTTTGTTCGGTTCCGCCAATGGGAATGATGATGGTGGTTTTGCCCGCATTGATCTCGGCCCGCAGTTCGGTCCAGGTCAGATCCTGCAGGAATACCGTTTTAGGCGTTTGTGCGAGCGCGCCCGATGCGATGATCGACAGCAGCAACGGGGCCAGGCGTTTTCCCAGGGAGGCTAGCATGGTGGTGTACTCTTCGGCGAGTGGGGCATCCAGACAGCGCGGGCGTTGCCCGCGTCCAGGTAAATGGGCTGGTGTCCTGGTTGGTGTCCTGGTTGGTGTCCTGTTCGGTCGGTTTGAATGCACGAACCAACCAAACAACACACTGCAGCCATGAATGGTAGCGGGTTAATGCGCCAGGCTCAACAAAAAACCCCGTAAAGCCGTGGCCTTACGGGGTTCTTCGGGTGTTGCCGAAACAACTGTGTCGAAACAACTTGTGGTGCCCAGGAGAGGACTCGAACCTCCACACCTTGCGGCACATGGACCTGAACCATGCGCGTCTACCAATTCCGCCACCTGGGCTTTTCTTAAAAGAGTATGCTAATGCTTTTATCCGGTACCAGCGCTGCTCTTTCTTTGAAAGAAGCGAAAGTATAGCGGAATTTTTATCTGAACGGAAATCTACTTTTGACCAAACGATCCAAGAACGAAATCAATAACAACGAGATCCTCAATGGCCTGCCTGAAACCCCCCCTGATTTCGACCCCGACGTACCCAGCCGCGAAGCCATCCTGACGCAACTGCGTATGGCTGGACAGCCGCTTTCCCCTGAGGCACTGGCGCGAAAAGTGGGTGTGTCGGAGCCTTTTCCCGTGGGTTTCGAGCGTCGTATCAAGGCGATGGAGCGGGATGGCCAGCTATTACGCAATCCGGGTGGCCAGTTGCTTATTAACAACAAATCGGATTTCATCGCCGGCCGCGTGCAAGGGCATCGCGACGGCTTTGGCTTTCTGCTGCGTGACGACGGCGGACCCGACTTGTTCCTGTCGCCGCGTGAAATGCTCAAAGTGCTGCACGGCGATCGCGTGCTGGCCAAGCCCGACGGCATGTACCGGGGCAAACCCGAGGCGGTCATCGTCGAGGTCGTCGAACGGCGTACCAATCGGCTGGTGGGGCGTTTTCTGAAGGAACACGGCGCCACCATCGTGGCGCCCGAAGACCAGCGCATCAAACACGACATCTTGATTCCTCCCGGCGAAGCGGGCGGTGCCGAGAACGGCCAGGTGGTCACCGTTGAAATCGTGCAGCAACCCACGCGTCACACGCAGCCACTGGGTCGAGTGGTGGAAGTGCTGGGCGAAATCGATGACCCCGGCATGGAAATCGAAATCGCGGTGCGCAAGTTCGATGTGCCGCTGGATTTTTCCGACGCGGCGCTCAAGCAGGCGGCGCGGTTGCCCGCCAAGGTCAGACCGGCGGAATTGCCGGGGCGGGTCGATCTGCGTGATCTGCCATTCGTCACCATAGATGGCGAGGACGCCCGCGATTTCGACGATGCCGTGTTCTGCCTGCCCGCCGAATCGGGCAATGGCGCGCGCAAGACCAAGGGCTGGCGCCTGTTGGTGGCCATCGCCGATGTCAGCCATTACGTGCGGCCGGGCGACGCGCTCGACGATGACGCCGTGGAACGTGGCACCAGCGTGTATTTTCCCCGGCGCGTGATCCCCATGCTGCCGGAAACGCTTTCCAACGGCCTGTGCTCACTGAACCCGGACGTCGACCGGCTGGTCATGGTCTGCGACATGTTCATTCCCCTGGGCGGAAAGAAGGCGGGCACCGTGTCGGCGTATCAGTTCTACAACGCCGTCATCCATTCCCATGCGCGCACGACTTACACTGATGTCTGGGCGGCCTTGCAGCAACCGGACGGGCCGGCGGCCCAGGCCATGGCCGAGGTGTTGCCGCATCTGCGCGACCTCTATGAACTGTATCAACTGCTGGCCGAGGCGCGTGTCCGGCGCGGCGCCATCGATTTCGACACCGTCGAGACCAAGATTCTCTGCAACCCATTGGGGCGCATAGAAAAGATCGTGCCGTATACGCGCAACGATGCCCACCGGCTGATCGAGGAATGCATGCTGGCGGCCAATACCTGCGCCGCCGATTTCATGACGCGCAACAAGCGCATGGGGTTGTACCGTGTGCATGAAGGGCCGACGCCCGAAAAGCTGCAGGCCTTGCGTGATTTCCTGCGCAACCTGGGGCTGTCCCTGGAAGGCGGTGACGACCCGACCACGCACGACTACGCGCGGCTCGTGCAGTCGGCGCGCAACCGACCCGATTTCGAGGTGGTGCAGACCATGTGCCTGCGCTCCATGCAGCAGGCCATTTACAGCCCCGACACCATCGGGCACTTCGGTCTGTCGTACGAACATTATGCGCATTTCACGTCACCCATCCGCCGCTATCCCGATCTGCTGACGCATCGCGTCATCAAGTCCATCATCGATGGCACGCGTTATGTGCCCAAGGTCGACGACGCAGCCGCGGTGGCGAGCCTTCCCAAGCACGATCGCGAACATGCTGCCTGGGAAAAACTCGGCCTGCTGCTTTCGGCATCGGAACGTCGCGCCGACGAAGCCTCGCGCGATGTCGAGGCGTGGCTCAAGTGTTGGTTCGTCAAAGAGCGCGTCGGAGAAGTCTTCAGCGGGCGCGTCACCGGTGTCGCGAGCTTCGGCGTGTTCATCACGCTGGACACCTTGTTCGTCGAGGGCATGGTGCACGTTTCGGAACTGGGTTCCGATTACTTCCAGTTCAACGAAGCCATGCACGAACTGCGTGGTGAACGCACCGGCATACGTTACCGGTTGACCGACGCAGTGCAGGTGCAGGTGGCCCGGGTCGACCTAGAGGCGCGCCGCATAGAGTTCAGGCTGGTCAAAGGCACCAGCTTCAAGGCATTGAGCCAACCCGAGTCGGGCACGCCTCATCGGGTGAAGCGCGCGGCGTCGGCCAAGCCAGACTCTCTCAAGGGGCCGTCGCGCGAACGAAGGGCGGCCGCCAAGCGCAATGCCCGGGCGTCGGCACTGGCCGTTGGCAAAAAGAGTGGGCACCGGGGCCGTAAGTAAACGACCATAGCGCGTAAACGACCAGAACGCCGCACAGTGAAAGCACAGGACGCGGCCGGCCTTTGGACGGCCGCCGCGTCGTCATCGAGGAAATTATGTCGTCTCATCAGGTACTCGCCGGATTCCATGCGGCCGTGGCGCGGATGCGTCACGCGCCGGCGTCCATCGTCGATCTCTACGTCGACGCGTCGCGGCGCGACAAACGCATGTTGTCGTTGTTGGAGCAGGCGCAAGCCGCTGGCGTGCGTGTGCACCCTGTTCCGGCCGAAAGGCTGGATGGCCTGGCCCATGGCACGCGTCACCAAGGGGTGGTTGCCCTGGCGCAGTCCCAGAAACTCGCCATCGACGTGGATGAGGTTCTTGATGGGCTGGAAGACACCGGTATCGCCCCGTTTCTGTTGATCCTCGACGGGGTGACAGACCCCCACAACCTGGGAGCTTGTCTGCGCACGGCGGATGCGGCCGGCGTGCACGCGGTCATCGCGCCGCGTGATCGCTCCGTGGGGCTTGGCGCCACCGTGGCGCGTGTCGCCTGCGGAGCCGCGGAAACCGTGCCCTACATCATGGTGACCAATCTCGCGCGCACCATGCGCCATCTGAAGGATCGCGGGTTGTGGCTGATCGGCACCGATGACCAGGCCGATACGCGGTTCCATGGCGTGGACGCGTGTCGGCCCATGGCGTGGGTCCTGGGGGCGGAAGGCGAGGGGATGCGCCGGCTCACCCGCGAAACCTGTGACGAGCGCGTGGCCATTCCCATGCTGGGGTCGGTGGAAAGTCTGAACGTGAGCGTGGCCACCGCCGTGTGCCTTTACGAAACGGTGCGTCAACGGATGGCGGCGGGCTGATACGGCGTGGGAGCCATGAACGGAAGGCGCATAATAACGGCTTCCCTTCAGCGCTTTCCTCGTCACGCTTGCTTCCATCATGTCAAAAAACGGCTTCACCACAACCATTCTTCATTCCGATCGCCGCGCTGGCGCCGAGCACGGCGCTGTGCACAAGCCCATGCACCCGTCGTCGCAATATGCCTACGCCGACGCGCGCGAACTGGCGGCGGTGTTTCAAGGCAAACCGGGTTATACCTACGCGCGGCAGGGAACGCCCACCACCGCCGCCCTGGAGGCCCAGGTCACGCAAATGGAAGAAGGCTTGGCGACCATCAGCTTCGCCACGGGGATGGCCGCTCTCAACGCCACATTTTTCGCGCTGCTGCGGCGTGGTGACCACCTGATTTCCAGCAAATACATCTTCGGCAACACCAACAGCCTGCTAGGCACCCTGGCGGCCCTGGGTGTTGAGGTCACGCTGGTCGATGCGACAAACATCGATGACGTCAGGCAGGCCTGGCGCCCGGAAACCCGGATGGTATTCACCGAGTCCATCGCCAATCCCGGCACCCAGGTGGCCGACATGCGCGCCATCGGCGACTGGTGCCGCGAGAAGAATCTGGTCTATGTCATCGACAACACATTGTCCACACCCTGGCTCAGCACCGGCAAGGCGTTCGGTGCGTCACTGGTGATGAATTCCTTGTCCAAATACATTGGCGGGCACGCGAACGCGCTGGGTGGAGCGGTGACCAACACAGGCCTGTACGACTGGTCCACGTACCCGAACATCGCGGAACCCTACCGCAAAGGTCCAGGAAACACCTGGGGGCTGACGCAGATCAAGAAAAAGGGTTTGCGCGACATGGGGGGCACGTTGTCATCCGAGGCCGCCCATCGCATCGCGGCCGGCGCCGAGACCCTGGCCTTGCGCATGGACAAGTGCTGCGCCAATTCCCTGTCGCTTGCCCGGTTTCTCGACAGCCACCCCAAGGTCGCCAAGGTGCATTATCCGGGCTTGGCGTCACATCCCCAGCATGAGCGCGCGGCCGACTATTTCGGTGGAAGATTCGGCGCGCTGATGGGGGTGGATCTGGTTGAAGGCATCGACGTGTTCGAGTTCCTGAACCATCTCGATGTGCTGGTGCTGGCGACACATCTGGGCGACACACGCACGCTGGTGCTGCCCATGGCGCAGACCATCTACTATGAAATGGGTGCGAAGCAACGCGCGCTCATGGGCATCTCTGATACCTTCCTGCGTGTGTCGGTCGGCATCGAAGACACCGAAGACCTGATTGGCGACTTCACCCAGGCGCTCGCCCGGTTCTGAGGCCAGCGTTTCCCGGGCCTTTCGTATGGCGCGAGAGCTCTCCATAGCCACGCTCGGGAACGCTTATCACAGATCAGCTGTGCCACACGCATTCCCTGACAAATTTTGTCGTGGTTGCGGCGCAAATGCAAAAAAGTCAGCAATTATGCGGGTTTTGGACGATCGCTCTCTTGACATGGCTTTTTTTCAAAGGCTTAATACGCGTTAGCCAATCAGGTGGTCGAATGCAGCGCCTTGTCCACCCGGTTGCGTGCAACATGTCTATTGTGGGTCACATGCGGCAACTCGTGTGCGGCGTGTTTTCGTGGTCTAGCGCCAGGCACTGTCCGGATGCGGAAGTCTGGCTAAAATAATTTTCAGGGGTACTCCTTAATGAACAAAACCGAGCTTATCGAACATATTTCTTCCAAGGCGGATCTCTCCAAGGCTGATGCTGGCCGTGCCCTGGAAGCCTTCATCGGCGCCGTCAAGACCACCCTGAAGAAGAAGGGCGGTTCCGTGACTCTGGTTGGTTTCGGCACGTTTGCTGTTTCCGAGCGCGCCGCGCGCACCGGCCGCAACCCCCGCACCGGCGAAGCCATCAAGATCAAGAAGGCCAAGGTGCCAAAATTCCGTCCGGGCAAGGCCCTGAAAGACGCCGTCAACTAAGGCTCTGTGCCGCGGGTGCCGGTTTGCATCGCCAGCCGGCGCCCGTTAGAATGGCGCCTTGCCGCAGCTCAGTGCTTGCTGGCAAGCCGCCCGGCACCGGGCCGGCCGCTTGGTCGGTCGACGGGGTGCTTAGCTCAGTTGGTAGAGCGGCGCCCTTACAAGGCGTAGGTCACAGGTTCGAACCCTGTAGCACCCACCAAACTTAAGTGCCGAGCAGTCCACAGCCGTATATGAAACCCGCATGGTTCTGGCCTTGCGGGTTTTTTATTGATCACTTCATGCCGCAGTGTATATCCAGCTCCCGATTGTCATTGTCGGCACCCCGTTCACGCTCGAGAAAGAGATTTCCTGTAGATCGCGCCCCTGGATGACAGGCACCTTGACCGCCATGCCGCCGCGATCATTCGCGAGTGGCACCAGTAGTTGGTATTGTGGGGCGCCCAAGTCGTAGTCATTGTTGTGTAATAGAATGTATCCTTGTAGCCAGGGGGGCTCACTCAAGGTTGCCTGCAATGGACCTGAAAACTGCGATGGCAAAGAATCAGGCGACTGGTTGGTGAGGTTCCATATGATGCCCATACGCGCCTGCCATACGGGATCGAGCGCCGGGAGCGCGGGCAGTTGCGGGCCGCTCAACTGCTGGCCCATTGGCAGCGTGATGTGGTTATAGCCGGCGCCAGTCACATAGCGCATCATCAGATAGCGGTAGCTGAACGGCTTGCCCTCCTCATCAGTATTCGCCACCACTTCGAAGCGGAAACTCAGTGGCCCTTGTCCGGTGCTCCACCACCAGCCATCGCTGCGGTACTGGTATGGCGCTGAGCCATCGGGCACCCACGTGGTGCCGTTCCATTTGTTCAGCGTGAAGCCACCGTCTGCCGCAACGATCACTTGTCTCGGCACAGAAGAGTTGCCGTAGATGCCTGCCGCGTCCAATACATTCGGTGCCGGCGCAACCGGTGGTGCCATATCAGAAACCCTGGCTGGTGCCGCGGCTAACGCACCCTGCTCCAGCAGCGCCTTGATCAGAATGCCCTCGGCGAGCTTCTCTGCACCGAAACCGTTATTGCCCGTAACCATCAGGGCCATTTGCGCATCTGGCAGCACCATGAACTGGGTCTCGAAAAATGCCGAGTTCCCGCCTTTCTGCCACGCGTTGACACCGGCCGCGGCGAGCCCCAGTTGATGCACGCTATCCCAGCCGAGGCCCCACCGCCATTCTGGAGATGGGTTGATCAACAGCTTGGTGGTCTGGTCCGTGGCCATTTCAGCAATGCCTGCCGCCGAGACAATCCGCCGCCCCCTGAACAGACCGCCGCCAATCAACATCCGTGCGAGGTTCATCATGTCAGTGGGTGTGGTGGAGAGCCCGCCAGACGCCAGCGGACTGACAAACTCCTGCGCATACTGTTTGCCATTGAGCCAGGGGTACGCATATTCGCCGACGCTCGGCACGCTGGTCAGGAAACCACTGTCTGTCATGGCCAGCGGCGTGAGAAGGTTCTCCTGTACGAAGTCCGCATAGGGCTGCCCCGTGACGGCAAGCACGATCTGCTCGATCATCGTAAAGCCGTCGTTGCAATACACCGCCAGCTCGCCCGGCAAATGCTTCAGGTGCTGGTTCGCTAGCGCCGCCTCGGTATCGGCCGCGTATCCGGTGGCCGGCACCCCAAGCATGAATGCGTTGCGTCCATTGGTGCCAGGAAAACCCGAGGTGTGCGACAGCAGATGGCGCACGGTGATTCGTTTGTACTCCGGCGACAGCATCGTAAAGGCTGGCAGGTACTGAACCATCGGTGTTTCCAGGCTGATGAGCCCGCGGTCCTGGAGGATCGTCGCCACCAGCGCGGCAAGCACTTTGCTGACCGAACCGATGTTGTAGCGTGTTTGCAGTGTGGCCGGTATGCTGTTCGTCATCGATGCCATGCCGAACGCCTGCTGCCAGACGATCTGCTGGCTCTTGAGCAGCGCGACCGAAATAGTGGAAATATTCTGGTTGCCGCTCATCAGTTGCTGGATCGCTTGTCGGCCGTACGCGATGGTCTGGCTATACGACGATGCCAGTTGGCCATTGGCTCCAGCGCGACCCGGCAGCACCGCGGCCAGCATCCCCGCACCGGTGTGGCCGAGAAATCGCCGGCGACTGCTACGGGTCGGAGGATGGGAGGAAAACGGATTGTACGGGTTACCTGGGCTCGTCATGTGCTTTCCTTGTATAAGCGTGGTGGACTGTGTTGGCAGCGGATGAATGCGGTGTTTCCGAAAAATTGCGGGGACGTTCCAATCGTACGCGCGGTGATGGCGATGATAGCGATGTCGACAACGCTCCCCGGCCTGGGCGATAATTGGCCACCGACCGGCTCAGCAACGTTTCGCGGGCGGTATTCTTGGCGGTGTTTCTTAATGGTGAATTCATCACTCCAAGTGTTTATGCTGCTTTCCAGAGACAGTTGCGATGATGTAGCACCACTAAGAAACAACATTGGAAAAGCCATTCAGGGGCACTTGAACGGCTTTTTTCTTATCTCTAGCAAAACTCTGGCAAAAACATTTTTCAAATGGAGGAGTTCTCGTGAAATCCGGATTTGTCGTCGTGTGTGCCGCCGTGTCATTGCTCAGTGGTTGCGCCTTGCATCACGGACTCGATCAGGCGTCGTTGCAGGAATATCAAAAGCAGTGTGACCAACTGGGTTTCAAGAGCGGTACCGACGCCTACTCGAACTGCCTGCTCAAGCAGCAGGAAATGGACAATGATAATACCCAGCGGCAGATGGATCGGTTTATCTGGCAGACGCCGAACCAGCAGCGCAAAGGTGGGTAGTTCCCCATCCAGTGGGCGGCCGGCGGTTGTGAAGTGAAGGAGTGCGTTCTGACGTCATTGTCATGGTGGGTGTGCGCCTGCCCTGGATCCCTTTATTATCACAGTGAGCGGTTTGGTTGGTTCGTGCATTCAAACCGAGTCAACCAGGCTGCGCACTGGCGCATCCTGTCTGATGCTGGCGACTGCAGGCTTGATATCGGTTCGAGCCATCCATTCATTTTTCAAGTTTCATGTTCCTACCCCGTTCCGAATCGAGATGGGCATTACTGGAGAAGGCGGCGGCGATCGTCTGCGCGCTTGGCCTGCACTTGGCTGTCGTCGTGGTTATCCTGGCACAGCCATCCGGCGTCGATCCCGCTCGCCTCGATTCGGTGATGCAGGTCAGCATGGTGGAGCTCTTGCCGCCGGCCCCTTCGCCCGGTTCGGAGTCAACGGTGAATTCCGATGCGAAACCCGGTTCAACCACATCTCGTGTGCAAGTAGCGCGGCGAGCCGAAGCCAACATTCAACCCGATCAGGCTTCGGCGCAGCGCGAACGGGCACACACGGAAAGCAAACCCACTTTTGATAGAGTCAAGCCTGCCTCACGTCGCGAGCCCAGAGACAACAAGGGCAAGATCTCTCGTCGATCCGAGTCAAAACCCATATCCCGGCCTGATTCAAATCCTCTGTCCAAACCCGCCCCCAAGCCCGTCGCCCGGAAACAATCCGTCGCGAAACCGGCCTCAATAGAGGGGGAACGGGGCCAGCCGTCCAATCTTGCCGATCAAGCGAACGCGAGTCACGCAGTGGCATTGGCGACAGGTTCCGGGGCGACAGGTGGTCAGTCGGCGCGTGAGACTTCACCCGCGGGGTCGCGGCCACGCTGGGTGACCCACGTTGCTTACCAGGGCCGTCCGCCAACCCCCCGGTACCCCGACGCGGCGTTGCGGCGGGGGCAGACTGGCAAGGTCGTCATCCGCGTCGTGATTTCGCCGCAGGGCAATGTGGTGAAAGCCACGGTCGAAAGATCGTCGGGTCACGCATTGCTGGATGCCGCCGCGCTCGACGCCGTGCGCAGGGCGCGGTTCCGGCCCTACACTGAAAATGGTGTCGCATATTCGGCCCGGGCCGACATCCCAATCGATTTTGTTCTATAGATAAAAGTTCTATATATAAAAGAATAGGAAGCCATCATGTTCGATGTTCTACACAGTGCGATCCAAGTACTGTCCCAGGTCGGTCAGGCTGCGGCGCCGGCGATCGTGGCCGTGGCGGCTGGTGGAGGCTCATCGACCCAGACGAGCGGCGTCATCGATTTCGTGTCCCATAGCGACTGGGTGGGGAAATCCTTGTTTGGTATTTTGCTGCTGATGTCGCTGGTGAGCTGGTATCTGATTTTCGTCAAGATCTTCATGACGATGCGTAATCGTCGACGCTCGACCAAGTTCCTGAATGAGTTCTGGGCGGCCAGCTCGCTCGAACAGGTGGAGAACGAGATTGCCGCCCACGGCGTCACCGAACCGTTCTCCCACTTGACCAGCCACGCCATCCACGCGCGCAATCATCATGCCAAGTATGGCGCCCTCAAGCTGGAAGAGACCGGTTCGACCAGTGCCTTCGTGACGCGCACCATACGCAAGGTCCTCGACGAGGACACAGCGCGCCTGGAAAACGGCCTGACCATCCTGGCGTCAATCGGCTCCACAGCGCCGTTCGTCGGCCTGTTCGGCACTGTGTGGGGGGTCTATCATGCGCTGGTGGGCATCGGCTTGTCTGATGGAGTCAGCATCAACCGTATCGCCGGCCCGGTGGGGGAGGCCCTGATCATGACCGGGCTGGGCCTGGCGGTGGCGATTCCCGCTGTGTTGGCTTATAACGGGTTCGTGCGCGGTAATCGTGTCTATCTGGCTCGGCTCGATGCGTTTGCGCACGACCTCTTCACCTTTTTGATCACCGGCCAGCAAGTCGCCGAAAATTCCGGCAAGGCCCGCCCGGTGGCCCTGGCGGCGTCGGGCAAGGGGCACTGACATGGCCTTCGGCGGTTTCGAGAACAAGGGCGGCGGGCAGACCATGTCCGAAATCAACATGGTGCCCCTGATCGATGTCATGCTGGTGCTGTTGGTGATTTTCATCATCACCGCGCCGTTGCTCACCCACTCCATCAAGGTGGACGTCCCGCGCGTCAGCGCGCAACCCACAGCGGCGGAACCGGATGCCGTGGACTTGGCAATCGATGCCAAGGGGCGCATGTTCTGGAACGACGAGCCCGTCGACATGAGCCAGTTGGGCCAGCGCCTCGACACCATGGCTACACAGAATCCACAGCCGAGACTGCGGCTGCGCGCGGACCTGAACACGCGTTATGAGGTGTTGGCCCGGATCATGGGCCTGGCGCGGGCCGCCGGTGTGACGCGCCTGGGTTTCGTCACGCAGCCATCGGGCGCGTCCCCGTGATTTTCCGCCCCGAAAATGTTTCCAACGTGTAACTTTCAAGGTGTCGCAGTGCCGCCGTTACAAAAAATATCCGCGTTCGATATAGAATCACGCCATGCGAGTTCTAGTAATCGAAGACGACACCACTTTGGGCCATGCCCTGCAGGAATTCCTGGTCGAACAAGGCTATGCGGTCGACTGGTTGAAGGATGGCGACCAGGTTCTGGGGGCCGTGGCCGGCCAGACCTACGATTTGCTGCTTCTTGACCTGAATCTACCCGGCATGAGCGGCCTCGACGTGCTGCGGCAACTGCGCAGCGGCGGCCAGCAGACGCCCGTGCTCATCCTTACTGCCCGCGATGGCGTGGAAGACCGTGTGGCCGGCCTGGACGCGGGGGCCGATGACTACGTCACCAAGCCGTTCGAGCTCCCGGAGCTCGCGGCCCGTGTGCGGGCATTCGCCAGACGCCGTGCCGGGCAGGCCCAGCCATTTCTCGAGGCCGGCCCACTGATGTTCGACACGGTCGGACGAGAAGTCCGCGTCAACGGTGAGCGCCTGGCGTTGTCGGTGCGCGAACTGTCCGTCCTGGAAATGCTCATGGGCCGGGTGGGGCGTGTCGTCACCAAGCATCAGATTGTCAATTCTCTCTCGGCCTGGGATGCCGACTTCAGCGAGAACGCAGTCGAAGTCTATGTGTATCGCCTGCGCAAGCGGCTCGATGGCACTGGCGCCAGCATACAGACTGTGCGTGGGTTCGGATACTTGCTCGACGTGGAAAGTGCGGCCTGACACGTCCGCTCCGCGCTTGCCATGCTTCCGCCGCGCTGCGGGGGCCGCAGCACACGCCCATGTTTTCTGATCCCGGCCCATCCCTCGCCAGAAAATCACGATTGCCACGCTCGCGTTTGACTATGCTGGTGCCGGAAGGGTCGCTGGCGCGTCATCTGGTGATGCGGTTGTTGCCCGCGTTGATCGCCTTGATTCTGCTCGATCTGGTTGTTACCTGGGTGGTCACGCGCAAGGTGGGCCTGGAAGCCTGGGTGCTGCGCGACATTTTCTGGACCATGATGACCAGCCAGGTGTTGCTGGTGTCGCTGTTTGCCTGGGTGCTGGTGTCGGGCGTGCGCTCGGGGCTGCGCTCCATCAACCGCCTGTCCGATGAGATCAGCCAACGGTCCATCGATGATCTGCAGCCGCTGGACATCGCCGGGTTGCCCACCGAGGTGGCCCCCGTGGTCACCCATTTCAACGATCTGCTGGTTCGTCTGGATGACTCTATGCAGGCCCAGAAGCGTTTTATCGGCCATGCCGCGCATCAACTCAGAACGCCGCTCAGCGGGCTCAAGCTGGAATCGGAATTGATGCTGGGGCGCCCCCTGCCCGACGACGTCAGGGCGCGCGCCGAGCGTATCAAGTCGGTCACCGACCGCATGATCCGGCTAGGGCAGCAATTGCTGGTCCTGGCCCGCGCTGATTCGTCAACGCGCCCGCAAGACAGCTTTGTCAGGACCGATCTCTGTGAGTGGGCGCGCATCAACGGGGCGGAGTGGATCGCCGCGGCCCGGGCACACAAAGTGGATATTCAGCTTTCCGCGCCGGATGAACCGGTCTGGATCGATGCCGACCCACTTCTGCTCGAGGAATTGCTGGGCAACCTGATAGACAATGCATTGCGTTATGGCACGGGAGCCAAGGTGATTGGCCTGAAAGTGACGCCGAATCCACCATCACTCGTCATCGAGGACGATGGCCCCGGTATTGACCCGGCCGACAGTGAGCGCGTGTTCGAAGCGTTCTACCGGTCGCCCAAGGTCAACAAGGCGGGGTCGGGCCTGGGCCTGGCCATCGTACGTGAAATAGCGCGGGCGCATGGCGCCTGGTGGAGCCTGCTGAGCCGGCCGGATTTTCCGGGTACGCGCATCAGTGTTGTCTTCCCGGGGCCACGCATCGGCGCGAGACTAACCAGACAAGAGTAGCCAAATGGGGAGAACGACAGAAGTGAACGACACTTCCAAGACAAAGAGCGCTGCGGGGGCGGCCATTCTGGTGGGGGCGCTGGGGGTGGTGTTCGGCGACATCGGAACCAGCCCGCTCTACACCATCAAGGTGTCTCTTGCTCAATATGGCACGCCCAGCCACGAACACATTCTGGGTGTGCTGTCGGTGTTGTTCTGGCTGCTCATGCTGGTGGTTTCGCTCAAATACGTGACGTTGATTCTGCGCGCCGACAACCGGGGCGAAGGCGGCACGCTGGCGTTGACCGAATTGGCGGTGCGCGGCATGACGCGGCGGCGCGGCATGGTGCTGACCGTTCTGGGGCTGATCGGCGCGGCGCTGTTCTACGGTGACAGCATGATCACGCCGGCCATTTCTGTCCTTTCGGCCGTCGAGGGCATCGGCGTGGTGTCGCATGAGTTCGATGAGCTGATCGTGCCCATTTCTGTGGCCGTTCTGGTCGCCTTGTTCCTGATCCAGTCGCGCGGTACCGGAACAGTCGGCAAGCTCTTCGGCCCCATCATGCTGCTGTGGTTCGTCACGCTTGGCGTGCTCGGTGCGTGGCGCATCTGGTTGACACCCAAGATACTGCTGGCGCTCAATCCCCTCTATGCATGGCGACTCATCGCCGACGGTCCGTTGGAAACCTTTCTGCTGCTGGGGGCGGTGGTGCTGGCGCTGACCGGGGCCGAGGCCTTGTACGCCGACATGGGGCA
>DASTNK010000172.1:0-21122 GCA_035720945.1 Burkholderiaceae bacterium | reverse complement strand
CGGGCGACATGGGTGTATATCTGCGTGGTCGAGATATCAGCATGGCCCAGCAACATCTGCACCACCCGCAGATCGGCGCCATGGTTGAGCAGATGCGTGGCGAAAGCGTGCCGCACCACGTGGGGTGAGAGCGGCACGTGTATGTCCGCCACCAGCGCGTACTTCTTCACGATGAACCAGAACGACTGGCGGGTCATCGCCGCCGCCCGGCCCGTGACGAACAAGGCGTCGCACCGACGCGGCCCGAGCAGTTCCGGGCGTGCCTGTTTCTGGTAGCTGTCAATCCACCAAGCCGCCTCGGCCCCCATGGGGACCAGTCGGTCCTTCCCTCCCTTGCCCTGAATGACACGCACCACCCCTTCATCCAGATTGACGTCCAGCATACCCAGGCCCACCAGTTCGCTCACGCGCAGGCCCGTCGCATAGAGCGTCTCCAGCATCGCGCGGTCGCGCAGGCCCAGCGCGGTGTCGGTGTCGGGCGCGGCCAGCAGAGCTTCCACCTGGCTTTCCGACAAGGTCTTGGGAAAGCGGGCCATCTGCTTGGCGGCATGAAGCGACAGGCATGGATCCGCCGCGACCCGGCCTTGTCGCAGCGCCCACAGATAGTATCGCTTCAGCGCGGCGAGCCGACGGTTGGCGGTGGTGGCCTTGCTGGTGGCGTGGCGCGCCGCGAACCAGTCCTGGATGTCCGCGGCCTGAGCCTGATCCAGGTCCTTGCCGGCTTCCGTGGCCAGCCACTGCGCGAAAGCGGTGAGGTCGCGGCGATACGCTGACAGCGTGTTGGCCGCGAGACCGTCTTCCAGCCATAGCGCGTCCAGGAATGTGTCGAGCGAGGGGGGGGGAGAAAAAGCCACGGTGGTCCGGGAAATGGAAATGACAGAATGGATGGGACGCCTTCTGATCCGCAGTGCCGACTTTCCGCCTGGATGGGTCAGATGTTCTTCTTGTCGAATCTTAGACCGGGGTCGGCGCGGTCGCAAATCAAAGGGGAGGGGCAATCCGACCGCCTGTATGCCAGCGGGTCAGACCGGCATCAGAGCGTCCCGGCTCCGGACGCGACTAATGCAGTGGTATTGGTGGATACCCATGATACGCGGGTTTGACTATCGTTATATACGTATATATATTTCGATCTTGCCTGATGCGAATCAGGCATGGTGGCGCTTCTGTCGCTGGGTTTGCCGAGTGGGCGATCCGGCGACCGATGCGGACCGTGATGGTGTGCACAGTCTGCAGCCAAGCGGTTATTCAGTCATTCGGCGAGACTCGGAGGAAACAAGAATGATATTCAAGAATGTGGCCGTGACAATCATGGCCGGCCTGCTGGCCTGGGCACCCCTGGCGCACGCCGGCGACGTTCTCGTGTCGGCGGCCGCCAGCCTGACGAACGCCTTCACGGATCTGGGAAAACAGTTCCAGAAGGCGCATCCCGGCACCACCGTGCATTTCAGTTTCGGCGCGTCGGACGTCGTGCTGCATCAGATCGTCAACGGCGCACCGGCGGACGTGTTCGCTTCCGCCGACGAGAAAGCCATGGACAAGGCGGCGAAGGCCAAGGTGATCGATCCCGCGTCGCGCGTGGATTTCGCGCGGAACCAGGTGGTCATGATCGTGCCGGCCGGCGATTCGCTGGGGTTGAAGTCGGTTGCCGATCTCGGTCAGGCCGACGTCAAGCGCATCACGCTGGGCAACCCGGCATCCGTGCCCGTGGGCCGCTACACCCGTGACGCGCTGGAAAAGGCCGGAGAATGGAAGATTGCGCAATCCAAGGCGGTACTGGCCAATAACGTGCGCCAGGCGCTGGACTATGTGGCGCGCGGCGAGGTCGACGCCGGTTTCGTGTTTGCCACGGACGCGGCCATCATGCCTGACAAGGTCAAGGTCGTGCAGGCGTTGAGGTCGCCGGTGCCGGTGCGCTACCCCATCGCGCTCGTGGCACGCAAGGGGCGCAGCCCCGAGGCTCGGTCCTTTGTAAGGTATGTGTTGTCGACGGAAGGGCAGAAGATTCTGGCCAAGTACGGATTCAAGCGCCCGTGATGAGTAGTCTGATGCGAGGTGAGATGATTCGCGGTCAACCAGCCCGCTGTCGATCGATTCTCAGTCAATCGGCTCCGGAGAATGCTATTCAGAAACGCGCGGAAAGGCAGTGTGCGACGCGTCATCGGGTGACGGGTCGCCATGCCTGATTTCACGGTTCCTCTTTTCCTATCCTTGAAAGTGGCCGGCACGGCCGCGGTCTTCGCCACCTTGTTGGGGGCGGGGGCGGCGTTCGCCTTGTCGCGCTGGCGGTCGCGCTGGTGCGAGGTGGTGGATTCCTTTCTCACCTTGCCATTGGTGCTGCCGCCCACCGTGATGGGATACTACCTGCTGGTTTTGCTGGGTCGCCGTGGCTGGCTGGGACACTGGCTGGTGGACTGGGGTATCGAGCTGGTGTTCACCTGGCAGGGCGCCGTGGTCGCGGCCACGGTCGTGGCGTTTCCACTGGTGCTGAAATCGGCGCGGGCGGCGTTTCAGAACGTCGATGAACAACTGGAGAACGCGGCAAGAGTGCTGGGCATCCCGGAGGCGGCGATCTTCTTTCGAGTAACGCTCCCGCTGGCCTCGCGCGGCATATTCGCCGGAGTGTTGCTGGCCTTCGCGCGGGCGTTGGGCGAGTTTGGCGCCACCCTCATGGTGGCGGGCAATATCCCGGGCCGTACGCAGACACTGTCCATCGCCATCTATCAGGCTGTTCAAGCCGGCGACGACAATCTGGCCAACATCCTGGTGTTGATCACATCGGCCACCTGCATCGCGGCCTTGCTGATTGCCAGCTATGTGTGGCCTGATCATTCACGGCGTGCCCGTGCCAGGGAGCGGTTGTGACCGTGCGTGTTCAAATCCGCCGCGCCATCCGCGCTGGCGAACGAGAGTTTGTTCTGGATGTGGCGTTCGAGTCGTCGCATCGCCGTATCGCTTTGTTCGGCCCGTCAGGGTCGGGCAAAACATTGACGGTGCAGGCCATCGCGGGGCTGATGCGTCCGGACAATGGCTGCATCGTGCTCAACGATCGCACATTATTCGACTCATCGTCCGGCATATGCCTGGCGCCGCAAGCCAGGCGAGTGGCTTACTTGTTCCAGGACTATGGGTTGTTTCCTCATCTGACGGTGGCGCAAAACGTGTGTTTCGGCCTCGCAAAGGGCTGGCGCAATCCGCGCCGTGACGTGTTGCCGGAAGCCGCGTGCCACTGGATGGAGGCCTTCGAGCTCGGCGCTGTCGCGCATCACTACCCTCATCAGATTTCCGGAGGGCAGAAGCAGCGCGCGGCCCTGGCTCGAGCGTTGGCTGTGCAGCCAGAGGCGCTGCTGCTGGACGAGCCGTTCGCCGCTCTGGATGCGGCGTTGCGACGCAAGCTTCGCGCCGAGATGGCCGCCTTGCAGCGGCGCCTGGATATTCCCATGATCCTGATCACACACGACCCCGAGGACGTGCGCAATCTGGCTGAAGAGGTGTATATGATCCGTGAAGGACGGATTGTCGGATCGGCGGCGCCACACGAAATGGTTGCCGCGGACTTTTCGGAGCATCATTGATTCGTCTGTGCGCGCCGGTGGAAAGGCCACCGATTCCGATGACTGCTCGGAACCGGCGCGGATCACTCAGCCATCACGAACTCACCGTGTTCGACCTGTGCGTCCTTATCCAACGGATAAATGGGACGTGGCAAATGCTTGAACGGGAACTGTGAATAGTCGGAGCCACAGACACCCGGACCCGCGACCAGGATCACGTGCCGCGCCAGCGGACCAAAGCCCGCCCTGAAATGCTGGCGTGATTTGATGAGCACGTATTTCTTCTTGGACGGATCCACGCCGGCGTGCGTGAAGACCCCCGTGTCGTAAGGTTCCTGTGGGCGTTCACAAACAAAAACCAGAACGCCGTTGGTGTCGATGACCGCCGTGCGGCCTGTGCTGAGTCTCATGCCGGTGAACATCGGTCCGGTGACGGTATAGTTGCCGTCGGTGATGCGGACGATCTTTCCCGTTATTTCCAGCGGTTCGCCGTGCATGCCAAGCGCGGGCATATCGGTTTTGCCGCCAATGCGGATCGTCACCTGGCTGCCTTCACCCGCGTCCACCAGTTCGGCCACCGCGGCCGGATCCCAGAAAGGTCCGGCGACCATGTCCGTCAGGCCTTGCCGCATGGCTTCCCGCAGCACGGCCATGACGTCCGTCGGCCCTCCCGCGCCACAGTTGTCCCCGTGGTCGACCAGCACCACGGGACCCTCCTGCAAGGCCTTGGCCCGGGCGATGGATTGCGCTGGTGGCTCAATGGGGAATATGAAATCTTCGCGGCGTTCCCAGGCCATGGCGCACAATTCTTCCAGCAGGGCCTGGCCTTCGTCCACCTTGCGACTGTCCGCCACGATGACCACGGACAACCCGACATGCGGAATGTCGGCCAACGGGAAGCCGCCGAACACGGAAGCGTTCAGTACCCGTCCTTGGGCTTCGGCCGCCATGGCGTGGTCCATGATGTCTTTCATGGGCTGCATGCTGGGCGTCTGCTTCAGCATATGCGTCAGCATGGGCAGGCGACGCCAGAGAATCACCGGATCGACGCCCTGATCCCGTACGGCTTGCAACGTTCGTGCCGCGCGTTCACCGGTCTGGTAGACATCGATATGCGGATAGGTGCAGTAGCCGGTGATGATGGTCGCGTTACGAATCATCTCGGCGCTGAAGTTGGCATGGAAATCAAGCGCCACGGCAATGGGGATCGAAGCCGGCACGACTACGCGCAGTCGCCGCAGCAGTTCGCCCTCGGCATCGGGGTATCCTTCAGCCACCATGGCGCCGTGCAGATCCAGCATGACGGCGTCGCAGCCTTTCTTCACCGCCTCGACGATTGATTGCGTGATGGTGTCGAATGCGTCACGTGTCACGATCCCACTGGGCACGGCGTTGGCCACGATCGCGAAATCCACTTCCGCGCCCAGGCGGCCCGCCATGTCCAGATATGCGGCAGCGGCACTGTTGGTGTCCCGGCACGCGCGGATGGCGTCCTCACCATAAACCGGGCCATCGCCCGTGCCGCGATTGAATGACGACAGTGGCGTCTGTATGGGAGAGAAAGTGTTGGTTTCGTGCCTGACCAACGCGATAACGATTTTCATAGATGATTCCGAATGAATTTCCCAGTGTGTAAGAGTGGCGTCGAGTGTTTGCCGAGGCTTACTTCGCCCATCCGACGTTGTTGAAAGGCTCAAACGGGCCCCAGATGCTATTGGGGAGGTTGCGCAGGTTCTTGGAGTAGATCGTGTTGGTGGGATAGGTGGCGATCCACGTTACCGGCAGTTCCTTGTTCACAATCTGCTGGAACTCGTCATACAGCGCCTTGCGCTTGGCGGGGTCGTTCTCGATGGCCGCTTTCTCCAGTAGGTCATCCACTTTGGGATTCTTGTAGCCGCTCATGTTGGCCCACACCACGCCCTTGCGCACGTTGGTGCTCATGTACGTGCGCGCCACGCCGATGACGGGATCGCCCCAGTTGAACACCGGGTCGATGTCCAGATCGTAGTCGTAGTTGGCGATGCGTTTCGCCCAGGTGGGGAAGTCCGGGGATGGACGCAGATTGATCTTGATGCCGATCTTCTTCAACTGCGGGCGCAGGTATTCAGCCACGTTCTGAGAGACGTCGGGGTTGGTGGGAATGTAGTCCAGCCGGAGCTCGAACCGTGTGCCGTCGGCCTTCCTGGGGTAACCGGCTTCGTCGAGCAGCTTGTTGGCACGGGCCAGGTCGACGTCATAGTGATTCAGGTTCTTGTCGTAATACGGGCTGGAGTAGTGAATCGGGCCATAGGCGGGGGTGGTCTGGCCACGCTGCAATTTCTGGGTGATGAAGTTCCGGTCGATGGAATACGAGATGGCCTGGCGCACCTTCTCGTTTTGCAACGGGCCTTTCTCGACCATGTTGAATTCCATCCACACCAGCGCGCCCACGCCTTCATACCCTTTGTGTGTCAACACCAGCTTGGGGTTCTTGGACAGGCGCTCCACCTCGGAGAGGCGGAATGGCGGATACGCGACATACTGGATTTCGCCCCGCTGTATGGCCAGCGTGGAGGCGTTGTCATCCTTGATGATCACGTAGGTGATCTTGTCCAGGTGCGGCGCGCCCAGGAAGAAGCGCTTGAACTTCTCCAGGGTCAGGTACTGGCCGGGTTTGTAGCTGGCGAACTTGAACGGCCCGGAGCCTATGGGCGCGTTGTTATGGGGGTTCTGGCGGATGTTGCCCTTGCCGTAGACGTGTTCCGGCAGGATGGGCAACAGCGCCGGGGTGGACACTTCCAGCAGGAAGGCGGGGTTGGGCTTGGTGAACTTCACCACCACGGTATGCGGGTCGGGGGTTTCGACCTTGTCCAGGTTGGTGTACATGGACTTGCCAAACGGGTGGTATTGCTTGACGGTCATGATGGAGAACGCCACATCTTTCGAGGTGATGGGCGTGCCGTCATGGAACAAGGCCTTGGGGTTGAGCTTGAAGGTGTAGGTCAGGCCGTCGTCGGACTTCTTCCAGGAGTCGGCCAGGTAGGGATGGAAATGCCACTGGTCATCGGCCATGAGCAGGCTGGCGAACAGCTGGCTGGCCGGGACCGCGGTCGCGACCCCTGACTGCAGCGCGGGATTCAGGGAGTTGATGGCGCTGTTCGACAGCACGGTCAGCGTGCCGCCGTCCTTGACGGGCGCGAGTTGCGCGGCCTGCGCCGACGAGTACAGCAACGCGGCCGACAGCAATCCCAGTGCGAAGGGCCGGGCCAATCGATGGGGGGCGAATTTCAACATGGTGTTCTCCTGTTCAATGGGTTGTTCTCGTGATGCGGTGGTCACTGGATGGCTCTTTTTCCATCTGTGCTTCGTGAAAATGTCGCCGCATTGCATCTTCCTCGATGTCGGGAGTGCCAATGGCGATCAATGTGCCGGTTGCCCGCATCCCGCCGCCATGCCATGGGGACAACGCATACCGTCCGCCGGGTGTGTATTGCAGCAGGCTGGGTGTGGCGTCCCCTCCCACGAGCACGACACCCTTGATCCGGTAAACCGTTGTGTCGGTGTGCTCCAGAACCCGGCGCAGCTTTTGTTCGTCGTAGGGCGCGTCCTGATGTATGGCGATGCTGCGGAAGTCGACGGAGGCTGTCCGGCCGACGGCCTTCGACCCGGTCCAGAAGGCCGGGGTTGGTGGATGCTCCGCTTCCCGCGGCGTTCGTTCGATGGGCCCCCTCAACAAATCCCAATCCACTTGTGCATGGGTGGTGGAAACAATCGCCGCCTTCGGCGCCAGTTCGCGCAGCCACGCCCGCGTATCGGCCTGCTGGCGCGCGGGCACGAGATCACACTTGTTCAGCAGGATCAGATCCGCCGCGCCGATCTGGCGCTGCACCATGTCGCCGACGTATCGGTCCACCACCATGTCGCGCACCGACGCGCCATCCACCACCGTGACAATGGATGTCAGGTGGAAGGTTCCGCCCGCGCGGCCGATTTGTGCGATCTTTCCTGGATCGCTCACGCCGCTGCCCTCAATGACCATCCAGTCCAGGCTGTCGGCTTTTTGCTCGGCTTCCAACAGTGCGCGCATCAGGTCCGAGGCCATGGCGCAGCAGATGCAGCCGTTTTTCAGGTTGACGACCCCCTCGGCCGCGCTGCCGGATTCGATCAGGGCGGCATCGATGTTGACGCTGCCGAAATCGTTGATCATCACCAGCACGCGCAATCCCTCGCGGTTGTTCAGCAAGTGATTGAGCAAGGTGGTCTTGCCCGAACCCAGGAACCCTCCCAGGATGGTAAGCGGAAGACGGGGTTCAGTCATGATCCGGGCACGCGAACACGCGGCCCCCCAGCATGGTGCCCCAGACCCGCACGTCCTTGAGCGCTTCGGGGGACACTTGCAACGGATCATCCTCGAGCACCGCGAAGTCCGCGCGCTTGCCGACCTCCACGCTACCAATCTCGTCGTCGAGCTTGAGGGTATAGGCCGCTCCCAGTGTCATGGCGCGCAAGGCATCCTCGACGGAGATGCGCTCGCTCTCGCCCAGGACGCGCCCGCTGGCGGTCTGGCGGTTGACCGCGCACCAGGCCGTGAACAACGGTGCCAGTTGTGTGATCGGCGCGTCCGAGTGAAATGTGAAGCGCACGCCGCATTCCTTGGCCGTGGCGGCGGCGTTCATGCGGTTGGCGCGATCCGGCCCCATGGTCATGGTGTAGTGCGCGTCGCCCCAGTAGTAGAGGTGGTTGGCGAACAGATTCGCGCATACCCCCATGCTGGCCATGCGCCGGAACTGGTACGCATCGGCCATCTGGCAGTGCTGCAGGGTGTGGCGATGGTCCCAGCGCGGGCTTTCCCGCAGGACCGCCTCGATGGCGTCGAGCGTGACCTCGGTCGCCTCATCCCCATTGGTGTGGATGTGCACCGTGAGCCCCGCGTCGTGGTAGGTCTTGATCATGTCATGGATCTGCTGCGGGGGAATGATCCATATGCCGTTCTCGGCGGTGCCCTCGGGCGCGGCGTAATAGCCGGGCCAGCGCAGGCGCGCGGTGAACCCCTGGATGGAGCCGTCCACCACCAGTTTCACCAAGCCGAATCGAAGTTTGTCGGAATTGCGCTTCACAGCCGGCAACACACGCGCGAGCGCCCGGTTCTCCGGGTCCCGCATGGGCGAGTAGGCCGGTACGATGCGTACGGGATAGTCGTCGTCGGTCGTGACCTTGCTCAACGTGTCAAGCGTTTCGTCGCTCAGGTCATTGACGAGGTCCGTGGCGGTGGTCACCCCCGCCAGTTGAGCCACCCGTCCGAAGTTCCAGACGCCTTGCTCCGTCTGCCCCGCGTCGAAGTAGATATTGCCGATTTTCCGGAACACCAGATACATCGCGGGGAATTCGAGCAGTTCGCCGGTCGGGTTCCCGTCGGCTCCGAGCACCACGCCTTCGATGGCCGTGTCGCGACGGATGCCGGCTTCAGCCATCATGGCGGAATTGACGTTCATGAGGTGCACGCTGGCATGGAGCACGACAATGCGCCGGGTGCTGGAGATCTGATCCAGATCGGCGGCGGTCATTCTGCGCGCACCGAAGTAGATCGGGTCGAAACCCCAGGCATACAGCGGTGCGCAGGGGTCCTTCAGGTCGTCCTGGGCCGCGCGCAGCCGTTCCACGACGGCCTCGATGCTGCGCAACCCCTTCCACAGCCTGCCGTCCGGACCCCGGCGATCGTAGTAACCCACGTACACATAGTTCCACATCCCGCCCTCGAGCAGATGGCAGTGCCCCTCGATGAGGCCGGGCATGAGGACTTTGTCGGCGAAGCGATCGTCCAGTGTGGCCGGCCCCCAGCCCGCCAACGACGCCTCGTCGCCCACGCCCAGGATGCGCCCGTCACACACCGCGACGTGGGTGGCGCGCGGTTGCCGGGGGTTCATGGTGATGATGCTGCGGGCCTTGTAAATGGTGATGTGCGTGGCGCGGGCCATGGTGCTTCCCTTGATGAGTATGGATGGCGGCTATTGCTGGAAGGCGGGGTTTGGCGTGGTGGGCACGCCGTCCTTGATCTCCACCCTGTGGCAGGCCACGGCGTGGCTTGGTCCGACCTCCCGGAGTGGCGGCGCCTCGGTCTTGCACCGGTCGATCGCGTACGGGCAGCGCGTGTGGAAATGACATCCGGCAGGTGGGTTGATCGGGCTGGGCGGGTCCCCCTGCAGGCGCAGACGCTGTGTCTTGCCCCGCAGTTGCGGATTCTTGATCGGATCCGCCGTCAGCAAGGCGTAGGTGTAGGGGTGCAGCGGGCGGCTGAACAACTGGTCGCGGCCGCCTTGCTCCACGACGCGGCCCAGGTACATGACGCTGAGCGCGCTGCACAGGTGCTGCACCACGGCCAGGTCGTGCGAAATGAACAGGTAGGTCAGGCCCAGGTCTTGCTGCAGTTGCTTGAGCAGATTGATGACTTGTGCCTGGATGGCGACGTCCAGGGCCGACACGGGCTCATCGCAGATGACCAGCTCCGGGCGCACGGACAGCGCGCGGGCGATCCCGATGCGTTGCCGCTGGCCCCCCGAGAACTGGTGCGGGAACAGCCGGGACTGCTCCTCGCGCAGCCCCACCTTGCCCAGAAGCTCGTTGACGCGGGCGTCGATCTCGGGCTTGGTCATGGAGGTCAGCTGACGCATCGGCTTGGCGATGATGTCCTTGACGCGCTGGCGCGGATCCAGGGACGAATAAGGGTCCTGGAAAATCATTTGCAGGCGCTGGCGAAGCTTTTTCATGGCCCTGGGTGGCACATGGGCGAGCGATTCGCCGTTGAGCAGGATCTCCCCGCCACTGGGCGCCAGCAGCTGGGCGAGCGCCAGGGCGGTGGTGGACTTCCCGCAACCGGATTCGCCCACGATGCCGTAGGCGCTGCCGCGCGGCACGGAAAACGAGACGCCGTCGACCGCCCGCACTTTCGGGGACGGGGTGAGCCATCCCTTGCCCCGGATGGAAAAATGCACCTTCAAGTCGCGGACTTCAAGCAAGGGGGTGTTCTCGGTCATACCAGCACCTCTTTGTCAGCCGCGCTCGCGGCGGGGGCCTCATCGAGCAGCCAGCAGGCGGCGCCGCGATCCGGTTCGCCGAGCATGGGGGGGTGCTCGGTACGGCACTTGTCCATGACCCGGGCGCAGCGCGGCGCGAACGCGCAACCCTTGCCCAGTTGATCCAGGGGCGGCACCACGCCGGGAATCTCGGGCAGAGCCTCCGGGGAGAACTTCGACGGGTCGTGCTCGACTTGCAGCACGCAATCGAGCAGTCCGCGGGTATAGGGGTGCCTGGGCTCGAGCAGTACCTCGCCCACCGAGCCCTCCTCGATCTTGCGTCCCGCGTACATCACCATGACACGGTCGGCGAGCTCCGCGATGGCCCCCATGTTGTGGGTGATCAGGATGATGGCCGTGCCGTGCTTTTCGCGCAGTTCGAGCAGCAGGTCGAAGATCTGCGCCTGCACGGTGACGTCCAGCGCCGTGGTGGGTTCGTCGGCGATCAGCACCTTGGGCCGGCACGCGAGCGCCATGGCGATCATGGCCCGCTGGCGCATGCCGCCCGACAATTCGAAAGGATATTGGTCCAGGCGTTTCGCGGGCTCGGGGATGTACACGGATTCAACCAGTTCGAGGGCCTTGCGCCGAGCCTGCTCGGCGCTGAGTCTCTGGTGGCGGATCAGGGTTTCCGTGATCTGTCGGCCTATGGTGAAAACCGGGTTGAGCGCGGTCATGGGCTCCTGGAAGATCATGGCGATGTCGTTGCCGCGCACATCCTGCATCCGGGTTTCGCTCAGTCGCAGGAGGTCGGTGCCTTCCAGTTCGATGGTGCCTTGGGTGATGCGCCCGGGCGGCGACGGCACCAGGCGCAGGATGGACAGGCTCGTCATGCTCTTGCCGCAGCCCGATTCACCCACCACACCGAGTATCTCGCCGGCGTTCAGGTGCAGATCGACATGGTCGAGCACGCGCACGGGGCGCTTGCGCGAACCGAACTCCACGCAAAGGTCCTTCACTTGCAGCAAGGGTTTGCCCATTGTTTTCTCCCTGAGCCGATCGGGTGGTGGCGGGCACCCGCCTCGACCGGCATGTATGGTGTTCGTGGGGCGGATGACGCCCTATCGTTGGCGAAGTTTGGGGTTGAGCGCGTCGTTCAGGCCGTCGCCCACCAGGCTGATGGCGAGCACCGTCAGGAAAATCGCCACGCCGGGGAAGATCACCGACCACCAGGCGTCGAAGATGTAGTCGCGCGATGAGCCGATCATGTAGCCCCAACTGGCGACATCCGGGTCCGAGAGCCCCAGGAACGACAGGCCCGATTCGAACAGGATGGCCGTGCCGATGTTCAATGCCGCGGCGACGATGAGCGGCGGCGACGCATTGGGCAGCAGCACCCGGAACATGATGTTCGGGTTGCTCGAGCCCATGGCGTATTCGGCCCGCACGAATTCGGCCTGTTTCAACCGCAGGAACTCGCCTCGGGTCAGGCGCGCCAACGGGGGCCACATGACCAGGCCGATCACCAGGATCACGTTCCAGATCTTGGGGCCGAAGACAGCGACCAGCACCATGGCCAGGAGAATGGGGGGGAGCACCTGGAAGAACTCCGTGATGCGCATCAGCGCGTTGTCGATGCGCCGGCCGAAAAAACCGGATGTGGCGCCGAGGACGACACCTATGATGACGGTGGTCAGCGTGGCGGCCAGGCCAATCACCAGCGTGGTGCCCGCCCCGTGCAGCAGCCCGGCCAGCACGTCGCGCCCCAGATAGTCGGCGCCCAGCGGCAGCGACCACGACGGTGGTGACATGGGCGCGGCCACGATGTCGGCCGCGCTGACCGGGTAGAGGAATTTTCCGAAGAGGCCCGCGAACGCGATCAGTATGAGCAGCAGGCTCCCGAAGACGGCCCCTTTGTTCGCCAGGAATAACTTCCATCCCGTGTTCATGATCGTCACGCCTCCAGTTTGATGCGTGGATCGATCACGCTGTAGAGCCAGTCCACCAGGATGTTGGCCACGACCACGAGAATGGCCGAGACCAGCAGGATGCCGAGCATCAGGGGGTAGTCGCGATTGAGCACCGCGTCGAAAGCCAGCCGCCCCAGGCCCGGCCAGTTGAAGACGGTCTCCACCAGCACGGCGCCGGCCAGGGCGTGGGAAAACTGCAGGCCGGCGAGCGTCAGAACCGGGAGGATGGCGTTCTTGAGCGCGTGACGGTAGACGACGGCCCGTTCCCGCAGCCCCTTGGCCCGGGCCGTGCGCACGTAGTCGGAACCCAGGACATCCAGCATGGTGGCGCGGGCCTGGCGGCTGTATTGGGCCAGGTACACCATGCTGAGGGAGATCACCGGCAGCACGAGGTGATGCAGGATCTGCCAGAGCGCGTCGAGCCCTTCGGGTTCCCCGCCTATGTTGAACATGCCCGAGGGGGGGAACCATGGCAGCCAGTAGGCGAACACGATCAGCAACACCATGCCGCTCCAGAACACCGGCGCCGCGAAGCCGGCCAGGGACAGGAACGTGACGCCGAAATTCAGCGGCCCCCCTCGCTTGTAGGCCGACAGCACGCCCAGCAGCGTGCCCAGCACCACCGCGATGAACATGGCGGGCAGGACCAGGATCAGTGTGTTGGGGAGCCGCTGGGCGATCAGGGAACTCACCGAGTCGTTGTAGAACAGCGATTTCCCCAGGTGGCCCTGGGCGACCTGCTCCACATAGGTGACCAGACGGGAAACCAGGCTCTTGTCCAGCCCCAGGTCTTTGCGGATCTGCGCGGTCTGTTCCGCGGTGGCGCCGCCGGCCTGCACGGCCAGCACGTCCGAGATGTCCCCTGGCGCCGCCGACAGCAGCAGGAAATTCAGGATGATGACGGCGCAGATCATGACCACGCCACTGGCGATTCTGCGCGATACGAAGCTGAACGTGTTCATGGAGGCATTCCGCTCTTGAAGACGGGATTGGGGAAGGCGGCTGCGCGTCGAGAGAACGAGCGCGGTCCGAAGCGGACGGATGCGCCAACTAGGATAGGAACGATCCGTTCATATTGAACGGTATCGGGTGAGGCGACAATTCACGTTAACCCTAAAAAACGGAACTATCTGTTTCGATTTTTTATATTATCGTTTGATAACTGAAACTGATTGGTCCGAAAGGCCAACGCGTGGCCAGGCGAGTACGGCGAAAAGCGTCCGTGTGAAGCTACTCCAGCCCCGCCAGAATCACACTGGAGGCCATGAAGATGGCCACGGCGGGCTTGCCTTCCGTCAGGGCCAGCGCGCGGATGCTGTCGAGGCTGACCACGGCGGTGATGACCTGGCCATAGGCGAGCTCTATGCTGACTTCGCCATTGACCGCGCCGGGAACGATTCGGCTGATTCCCCCCGGGATCTGGTTGCGCGCCGAGATGGCGGGTTTCTCGGTTGGCAGGCCGACCAGCACCGAGGACGCCTTGATGAGCGCCAGCACGCGCCTGCCTACACGCAATTCCAGTGTGTGCACGCTTTCGCTGGTGATGGTGGCCACGATTTCGGTGCCGCCGGCGATTTCAATGATGATCTCGTCATTGACCGCCCCGGATTTGATGTGGCGGATGGTGCCGGCCAGTTTGTTGCGGGCGGATGTCTGGATCATCATGTGCTCCATGAGTTCGAGGTTATGCGCCGCGCCGGCGCTGACGCCGGCCAGACGTTTCATGAAGCGCTCGTGCTCGTGGCTGACGATCTCGTAGTGTGCGATCAGTTCAACGGCGCGCGGGGTCAGGGTGGCACCGCCGCCCCGCTGCCCCCCGGTGATGCGGGTGACCAGGGGTTCGTCGGCCAGGTTGTTCATGGCGTCGACCGCATCCCAGGCTGCCTTGTAACTCAGCCCGACTTTCTTGGCCGCGGCGGTGATGGACCCCTCTTCCCCGATGGCGGCGAGCAAGGCCATGCGCCGTGGATTGCCCCAGGTCTTGTTCCGTGAGCGCAGTGCCAGCGTTCCGGTCAGCTCGATGGGCGGCGCGGAGTCGCTTCGGGCGGAGCGTTTTTTTTCCATGCGGCATTCCTTGGGGCGGTGATCCAGGTTGGTCTGTAAGTGTATGCCGGATCCCCGGTGTTTCGGGGGTTGCGGGGCGGCGTCGGCATGCTATACCGTAGCAATCTCCTTCGTTTTATTTGTCGCCAGCATGATTCTTGATCCGGACGCTTCGATTTCCTTCGACGAGCTCGTCGAGGACGTGCTGCGAGTGGGGCAAAATGCCGACGACATCCTGATCGTGACGGTGAACAATCGGTACGCGCGGCGTCTGGTCACCGTTCTGGCGCCGCGTCTCGGTGCGGGGCGCGCGGCGGCGCCACTGCCTGGGATTCTGCCGTTCACGGCCTGGTTGCGGGCGCTGGGGGGCCAAGCGTGTTTTGCGCCGGGCGGTGTGGCGCCCGCGCGCCGGCTCGATACGTTCGCCTCCCGGCGTCTCTGGGAGCGGGTCATCGCCCGCGACGAGGCGGATCGCGTGCTTCTCGACATCGCGCAGGCGGCGCGTCACGCGCTCGACGCCGACCGCCTCGTGTCCGACGGCTACGCGGAAACGTTGCCTGGCGAGGAAACCGACGAGTATCGCCGCTTCCAGGTCTGGCGCCGGCATTACCGCGCGGCGTTGGCTGATCTGGATGCCGAGGACGACAATCTCGAGTATGAGCGCGTCTGCGGCGCGGCCGAGAGTGGTGCCTTGGCGCTGTCCTTCCAGACACTGGTTCTGGCCGGCTTCGCAGCGTTGTCCCCACGCCAGACGCGTCTGATGGCGGCGTTGCGCGAGGCGGGGGTGCGCATATGCGCTCTCCACCCAGACGTCGGGCCGGCATGTCGCGTCGAGCGCGTGGTGGCCGACGAGCCCGACGCCGAATGGCGTCTGGCTGCGCAGTGGGCGGCGGACAGCCTTGAACGCCGGCCGGCGGGGCGGTTCGCGATCATCGCGGCGCGCCTGGATTCGGATGTCGTTCTAGCGCACCGCGTCTTGCGCGACGCCCTGAGGGTGCCGGCGGATACTCCACGCCTGGAGCCTGGCATCGATCACGCCGTCGATGCGTTGAACGCGTCGCTCCGGCCTGTTCGGCCTTATGACGTTGCCGTGGCCAGGCCGCTTGGTGAATGGGTCCATGCCCGGGCGGCCCTCGCGTGGCTGCGTGTCCTGTCATCTTTTTCCGAGCAAGATGCGTGCAGCGTCGATACGCTGGGGGCGGCTTTGTTGGCGGGGTGCTGCGCCGGGGCGTCCACCGAGAGTTCGGCCCGCGCCGCGCTGGACGTCGCATGGCGACGACGCGGGACGATGGTTGTCACTGTGAAGGAGTTTGTCGAAAGGCTGACGGTCACGGCGCCACGGCTCGCCGCATCCTGGACAGACTGGAAGTCGACTCGTCGGGGTGCGCCAACGGAAACCACCGTGGGCGCCTGGGTCGATTTATTCCGGCAATGGTTGCGCCGCATTGGTTTTCCCGGCGATGCCGCGCTGGACAGTCATGCGTATCAGGTGGTCGAGGCGTTCGAGTCCGCTCTGGCCAATCTGGCCAGGCAAGAAACCGTGTTGGGTTGTTTGACGGCCTCGGCCGCGCTGACGTTGTTGCGGCGGCTACTGGACGAGACCTTGTTCCAACCGCAGCGCGATCCGTCCTCGCGGCTCGAGGTGCTCGGCTTTCTGGAATCGGAAGGCGGCCGTTGGGATGGTGTCTGGGTTCTGGGTCTGACGGATGACGTTCTGCCGGCCGTGCCTGGCCCCAATCCGCTCATTCCGCTGGGGGCGCTGCGAAGGGCGCAGGCGCCACGGGCCACGCCCGATCGCGAATTGGAATGGGCGCGGACAATGGTCGCGTCGTTTCTGGCCAGCGCGCCCGAGGTGTGGTTCAGCCACGCTCGACGGGACGGCGAGCGCGATTTGCGGGCCAGTCCGTTTTTCGAGGCATCGCCAACGCATCCGGAAGGTGCGCCGATCGCGTCGCCCAGCGCGAAGCTTGTCGTCACCCAGGTCGCCCGGCGCCCAGTGCGCGGTTGTGTGCTCGATCGCCTGGTCGACGACAACGGACCCGCGCTGGTTCCCGGCGACAAGACCCGGGGCGGCATCGGCGTCATCGACACGCAGGCGCGCAATCCACTCTGGGCTTTCGTGAAGTACCGTCTGGGGGCGTCCGATCTGCCGGGATATGCCAGTCTCCACGACCGGAACGCGCGCGGCATCTTCCTGCATAAGGCCATCGAGCTCGTATGGCGTCTCCTGGACAACCAGGAAGGTCTGCTTCGCGCCCGGGACGATGCCATGCTGGATCATCTGGTCGAGCAAGCGACGGCCCAGGCCGGCGATGAGTGTCTGCGCGACTACGGTCCGGCGCTCAAGGCGCTGGAAGTCCTGCGCGGGCGAACGGTGCTGGAGGCCTGGCTCGCGCTGGAATGTGAACGGCCGCCCTTCACCGTGGCGGCGCTCGAACAGGACTGCGCCTGGACGTTCGGTCCTCTGGACCTATCGTTGCGTATCGATCGCGTCGATCGGCTTGCCGACGGGCGCATGGCGATCATCGACTACAAATCCGGGCTGGGCCGGCTCGACCCGAAGAGTGATTGGATGCGCGAACGTCCGATTGGCTTGCAACTGCCGTTCTATGCCGCGGTGCTGGCTGAGCGGACCGGGCAGGTGGCGGCATTGGTGCTCGCCAGGCTGCACGCGCGCAAGGTCGAGGCTCGCGGGCTGGCCGATACCGATTGCGGACTGCCTGGATTGGCCAGTCCGGCGGACTGGCCACTGTATGCGGATCATTCATGGGAACGGCTCATGGACGACTGGCGGCGCGCGATCGAAGGCTTGGCAGACGAATACGCCGAGGGCAGGGCCGTCAACGAAATCCGGAATTCCGCCGATCTCGATTATTGCGATGCGCGGCCGTTCCTGCGCCTGAATGAGGACCGATAACGTGAGTATCGACAAGCGCCCGTCCGATCTTGAAGTGCGGATCGCCGCAGTGGATCCTTCGCGTTCGTTTCTCGTCCAGGCTCCGGCTGGCTCCGGCAAGACGGAGCTGCTGACCGACCGCATACTGGCCTTGCTGGCCACCGTCGAGCGCCCCGAGGAAATCGTGGCCATCACGTTCACGCGCAAAGCGGCGTCCGAGATGCATGAGCGGGTGTTGAAGAAACTGCACGCCGCCCGAGCCGTTGTCGCCGCGGAGAAACGTGGGGATGCCGAGGCCGGGAGGAACATTCCGGCGCATCAGCGTCGCAGCCTGGCCTTGGCCCGAAGGGCGCTGGAACACGACGACACAAAAAAATGGAACCTGCTGCAGTACCCCGCGCGCCTGTCCATCCGCACGATTGATTCGCTGTGCGCGCATCTGGTGCGCGCCATGCCCTGGCTCAGCCACCTGGGCGGATTGCCAAAGGTGTCCGATCGCTCGGGTGCGCACTACCTGGCGGCAGCGCAAGCCACGCTGGCCATGGTCGACGATGAGCCGGTGGTGGCGGCGCTGCTGGACCATCTGGATGTCGATGGCCGTGTGGCGCAGGAATTGTTGGCGCTGGGATTGGCGCGCCGGGATCAATGGCTGCCGCTGCTCGACGCGGGTGATGACGCGGCCCTGCTGCTCGCAAACCTGGAGCTTGCCCAGGAAGAGGATCTACGACGCCTGAGCGACGCGATGCCAATGGGATGGGCGGGCGACGTCGGCGCCAGTGTGGCCGCCGCGGCCCGGCATCTTGCGGATCAGGGTGGCAAGCTCGATCTTGGCCCATTGGAAGACTGGGACGGCACACCGTTCGGCACCGATCCATCGATCGACGGCCCACGGTGGCGGGCGTTGGCCGATGCGCTGCTCACCGCGAAAGGTGAGCTACGGGCCAAAGTCAATAAGAGCCAGGGTTTCGCGCCGGGCAGCCCGCACAAGCAAGCCTTCGAGGAATGGCTGGCGCGCGCGCGGCCTGATGCCGGCGCCTGGGCGCCCTCGCTGCAAGCCGCGCGGTGCGCGCCTTTTTCCGGTTACACCGACGAACAGCTGGCTACGCTGAACGCGATGCTCGGGGTGTTGCGTCTGGCTTCGGCGCAACTGCAATTGCGTTTCGCGGAAACGGGCGAAGTCGATTTCATAGAAATCGCGCAACGCGCGGTGCAAGCCCTTGGTGGCGCGGACGACCCCAGCGAGTTGCTGTTGAAGCTCGACGCGTCAGTCAAGCATATCCTTGTCGACGAGTTCCAGGACACCAGTCATTCGCAGATCGTGTTGCTCGAGAGTCTGACGGCGGGTTGGTCGCCTGGTGACGGCCGCACGCTGTTCCTGGTCGGCGACCCTATGCAGTCCATCTACCGTTTCCGCAAGGCCGAGGTGGGGCTTTTCCTGAAAGTTCGTGATTCTGGGCTAACGAATGTCACGCCGGAGTTCCTGCGGCTGACCGACAATTTCCGGTCCGATCAGGGCATCGTCGACTGGGTCAATCGCACGTTCAAGCCATTGTTTCCCCCGGCTGACGATGCCGCGCTCGGTGCGATCTCGTATACCGGGTCGCGCGCCTTTCACGAGGCCGGTGACGGTCTGGCGGTTCGTTTTCATCCGGTCTGGCAATCGGGCGAAGAGGACGGGCCGGATACCGATTCCCGTGCCGATTCCCACACGCGACAGACGGAGTCCCTGGTCCTCGGTCTGGTCAGGGACGCCCTGGCGAATCGGGATGCTGAAAGCGCGCATCCGGTGGCGATCCTGGTGCGCGCAAGAAATCACCTGGAAGGCGTGCTGCGATTGCTCAGACAGGAAGGCGTCCCTTGTCGAGCAGTCGAGCTCGAGGCGTTGAAATCGCGCCAAGTGATCGAGGACCTGGTGCAATTGGCGCGCGCGCTGTCGCACGATGGTGATCGCCTGGCCTGGCTTTCCGTGCTGCGTTCGCCGGTGTGTGGGATGACCCTGTCCAGTCTGCATGCGTTGTTCGGTTCGGATCATGTTTCCGCTGTGCCGTTCCTGTTGGCGCGCTGGCTGGAAGGCGGCGGCGTCCCCACGTCGATTCTGTCAACGGATGAAGCGCGGCGGCTACGCCGCGCGGCCACCATCCTGCTCGACGCGGGCAATCGTTCCGGCGCTGTGCCGTTCGCGGCCTGGTTGGAGCAATGCTGGCAGCGCCTGGGTGGGTCCGAGGTCTATGCCAGCGTCGAGGACCAATCGGATGCCGAACGTTTCTTTCGGTTGATCGAAACGCTGGCGCCTTATGGAAACCCGGACGTGACGGAGCTCGATGCGCGTCTCGACGGGCTCTATGCGTCGTCGGGTGGCGACGGCGCGGCTGTCGAAGTCATGACCATTCACAAATCCAAGGGGATGGAATTCGATGAGGTCGTGCTGATGGGTTTGCACCGCCGGCCCGCGACCGACCGATCACCCCTGGTGCGCTTCGAGCTCGATGGCGACCGCATATTGCTCGGCCCGATCAAGCCCCGCGCCCAGGACGGATCCGATCCGGTCTCGGACTATCTCGCGCGGCGCGAGAAACAACGGGCCGACTACGAGTCCGACAGATTGCTGTATGTCGCGGCGACGCGTGCCCGCCGGCGTCTGCATCTGGTCGGGCTCGTGCGGGTCGAGGACGGCGCGGCGCGTCCGCCCACGTCCGGCAGCCTATTGGGACGCCTGTGGGACCATCTGGATTGTGGCGAGCCGACCTTCCCGTCATTGGACGCCGGCGGCACACCGGCCGACAGGCATCGAGATCTGCTGCGCCTGGCGCTGGCGGATCTTCCAGAGCCCGTCACCGCCGCCTCTGCGCGGCCCGGCAAACACTGGGAGTGGCGCGCCGAGCCCGGCGACGAGGCCGCCATTGGTACGGTGGCGCATGCCTGGCTGGAATACCTGGGTGGGCACGGTGGTGGCGCGCAGTGGACGGCCGACAACGTGGAGCAAGCAGTGCCGGCGTTCAGAACGCAGTTGTCGCGCGCGGGGGTGCGGGAAGCCAATCTGGCCGCGGCCGCCGACGCGGTCCGCGCAACCCTCGCCGCGACCCTGGCGAGCGGGCGCGGCCGGTGGCTGCTGTCCGTCGCGCGAGGTCACAGAGAGTGGTCGCTGGTCGACACCGCGGGGCGGGTGTCGGTCATCGACCTGGCGATTTCCAGCGAGGAAGGCTGGCTGGTCGTGGACTACAAGACCGGCATGCCCGGGCAAGAAGAGTCCGCCGAGGCATTCGCCGCCCGCATGCGCGAGCGCTATGCCGGCCAGATGGAGCGCTACCGTCAAGCCGTGGCGGCCCTGGATGGCCGTCCGGTACGTGCCGCCCTGTATTTTCCGCGCGCCGATCTCTGGATCGATTGTTAGGGGTCGGAACCTGTTAAACTTTCATTTGGCGGGCCCCTTCGCATGGTTCGGCGGTGAACCTGGTCAGGTCGGGAACGAAGCAGCCATAGTCGTTCAGAGCCAGTGCCGAAGTCAGGCTCGCCTCCTTCCTTTCAGGCGTTTTTCAATCGCCCGCCAAAGCGTCGGTGAATCCGGTACACTTTTTGTTTCCCGTCTTCCGATAGCCTCAGGGTAACCCTCCCGCATGACTTATCTGGTACTGGCACGCAAGTGGCGACCCCGCTCGTTTGACACCCTTAT
>DASTNK010000171.1:0-10070 GCA_035720945.1 Burkholderiaceae bacterium | reverse complement strand
GCGGGCGCGGGCGAAGCCTTCGGCCATGTGCGAGGCGCCCTCGACATGGCGGCCGAGTATGTGGCGGAATTGCCCGTTCTTGCGCAGTGCCGAATACAAGGGGTTGATGGCGGCGCCCGGCACGCCGAACAGGGTGCGGATACCTTCTTTTTCCAAGACCGCGGCGGCGGCGTCGACAGCTCTCATTCTGGCCATGATTGCTCCTTCAGTGCATGAATTTGAATTCTTTGACGGAGTCCAGAATAGAGAGGTTTGCCAGGTCTTTGAAGACGTGCCATCATCGTTTCTGTCGATACTATTAGTATGTTCTGGGTGCGACGCCCAGATAAGCGGGTTCGATGTTGATGAGTTGAATGAGGCGTAAATGGCTTGATGTCAAAGCCATTTTTCGGATTCTTTGGCAGGTTCGCGCGTTGTTGGCGCAAGGGTGGATCTTGGCCGGCGCGGTTCGGTCTCGTTAGGAAAGGTATGTGATGGATCGTTATACGGCAATCCGCAGTTTCGTCCTCGTGGCGGAAAAAGGCAGCTTCGCGGCGGCGGCGCTGGCCGAGGGGGTGACACCGGTGGTGATGGGGCGCCGCCTGAACGAGCTGGAACGCCGCCTGGGGGTGCAACTGGTGCATCGATCCACACGCGGGCTGGCGCTCACCGATCTGGGCGAACAGTTCCTGGAAAGCTGCCAGCAACTGCTGCAGGACTTCGATGCGGCCGAGGGCAGTGTCAGTCGCGGGCGCAGCACGGTGCGCGGACATCTGGTGGTGTCGGGGCCGGCGGCGTTCGGGCGCCGCCACATCGCGCCGCACGCGCCGGAGTTCCGGCGGCGCCACCCTGATCTGCGCCTGTCGTTCAATTTCACGGACAGCGTGGTGGACCTGGTGCGCGAGGGCTATGACGTGGCGGTGCGCATTGGCGAGGTGCGCGACCCCAATTATGTGGCGGTGCGGTTGTTTCCGAACCGGCGGGTGGTGTGCGGCACGCCGGGGTATTTCGAGCGCAACGGGGTGCCGCGTGTGCCCGAGGACCTGGCGCGCCACAACTGCCTGGCGTTCAATCTGCAGGGGGGGCAGCAGCGGGGCTGGATCTTCGAGCGTGACGGCAAGCCGTTCGCGGTGCGGGTGGACGGGGATCTGGCGTGCAATGACGGGGAGTTGCTGTACGCCTGGGTGAAGCAGGGGCTGGGGGTGGGCTGGCGGTCCACGTGGGAGATCCAGGCGGAGCTGAAGCGGGGGGAACTGGTGACGGTGCTGGATGAGTTCGCGCTGCCGCGCTATGACATCCAGGCGGTGTATCCGCAGCAGCGGTATCTGCCGGCGAAGGTGCGGTTTTTCATTGATTATCTGCGCGAGGTGTACCAGCGGCCGGGGTATTGGGAGGGGGAGGCGGTGTCGTGGGGGGGGTCGTGAGGACGTGTTTTTGCCAAGTGGGGGTGGCGCTTCGGTCCCGCCGTTTCTGCGTTTAAGAGCCAGAACAAATCAATTGGGCCACCCAGATCGGAGCTTGGCCTAGGCCGGAACGGGGCGGCGCATACGGGCGCCTGTTTGTGGATGCCTCGAGGCGGGAATTAATTTGTAGCAATAATTGCATTGTGTCCGCATGGTTTTTCTTGACAGGAAATGGCTAGAGCGTTTAGTTTCTAAAACTGACATGTCAGTGATAAACAAAAATGTAATAGGCAGGAAGCAGACCGGTGAAAACTTGCCTGGCGTGTCGAAAATAGACATAGCTCACTAGGAGACAGCGATGCACTCTATCAGGCCGAAGGATGCTTCTTTCAAGAGAACAAGATGGTTGCAGCTTGTTCTGGGGTTGGTCGCCATGATGGCGATATCGAGCCCGCAGTATGTCTGGGCGTTGTTCACGTCCGATCTGACACGGATGTTGGGCGTTTCTCTGGCAGAGGTCCAGGTGACGTTTGCCCTTCTGATTATTATTCAGACTTTTCTGGCCCCGTTCCAGGGTTTCCTGATCGACAGATTTGGCGCGAAACTGCTGCTTTCCTGTGGGGCGGTTCTGACAGGGTTGAGTTGGATACTGGCCTCGAAAGTCACGAGCATCTGGGGCCTGTATCTGGCCTACGGTGTGTTGGGTGGGCTGGGAACGGGAATCATCTATATCGGCGTCATCGGCTTGATGGTGCGGTGGTTTCCCGACAAGCGCGGGTTTGCCGTCGGAATGGTGGCGGCCGGGTACGGCTTCGGCGCGGCGCTGACAACGTTTGCCATTTCCGACAGTATCAAATCCATTGGGGCGCCTGATACGCTGGTGGTCTTTGGATGGATTATCGGCGTCGTGGGCTTGCTCGCGGTACTCGGCCTGCGTCGGCCGCGGGAGGGGGAATTGCGGGAACTGGCGCAGCTCGTGTCGTCGGCCCGGGCCGCTAAAGCCGGCGATTTTTCGGCGCCCACCGTGGGAAATCGTGACTACACCCCCCGGGAGATGGTCAGGGAGCCGGTGTTCTGGGTGATGTATGTGATGTTCGTGATGATGGCGACGTCCGGCCTGATGGTGATTTCGCAGATCGGGGCGTTTGCGAAGGATATCCATGTGGCGAACGCCCTGGTGTTTGGCATGGCTGCGCTGCCATTGGCGTTGACGCTGGATCGTTTCACCAATGGCCTTACGCGGCCGCTGTTTGGCTGGGTGTCGGATCATATCGGCCGTGAAAACACGATGTTCGTGGCATTCGGATTGGAGGGTGTGGCGATGTCCATCTGGCTGGCCGCCAGCAGTGATCCGTTGCTGTTCGCATTGTTGTCCGGAGTGGTTTTCTTTGGTTGGGGCGAAATATTTTCCCTGTTCCCAGCCACGCTTACGGATATTTTCGGAACGAAATACGCGACGACCAATTATGGCTTGCTGTATATGGCGCAGGGGGTAGGGTCTGTCCTGGGTGGCCCACTCGCCGCAATGATGCATCAGACGACGCATTCATGGACGGCGGTGTTCGTGGTGGTGATCGCGATGAATTTCATCACTGCCCTGATGGCGATATTCGTGTTGAAACCCATGCGTCATGCTGTCCATGGCAGGGTCACGACGAGTGGTGTGACCGCGTTTCAGATGAAACAGCCTGCACTGATGCCGCTTACCCCTCCGGATTGAGGGTTTGTGATCTGGCCCGAATGATGAGGGGCTGGACCGACACCACTCTGGCTCTTAGCCGCTTTCCACTCTTCATCCATTTCTCTTCCGTTGGATCACGATACGATGCTGAATTCCACACTGTCCACGCGCGGCATGGCCGTCGCTCCACATTCCCTGGCCGCGCAGGCGGCAATGTCGATCTTGAGGCGGGATGGCGGCAATGCCATCGAAGCCATGGTTGCCGCTGCGGCCGCCATAGCGGTCGTGTATCCACACATGAACGGCATCGGTGGGGACGGATTCTGGGTGATTTCGGAGCCCGGCAAGCCGGTCATGGCCATAGAGGCCTGTGGTACGGCGGGGGGAGGCGTGTCCACGCAGTTCTATCAAGATCGGGGATTGGAGGCAATTCCGGTTCGCGGCCCATTGGCCGCCAACACTGTGGCCGGAACGATCCAGGGGTGGCAAGAGGCATTGAACATCAGCGCGTCCTGGGGCGGCCGTCTGCCGCTTGCGCGATTGCTGGAAGATGCCATTCATTATGCGGAAACAGGTATTCCGGTCACCTGCTCGCAGCATGCCTCAACGTCCGCAAAGCTCCAGGAATTGGCCGAGCAGTCCGGGTTTTCCGATACGTTCCTGGTTGACGGCAACGTTCCCATCGCGGGCAGTCGTTTTGTCCAGCCCCGCATGGCCAAGACCCTGCGCACACTTGTGGTGCAGGGGCTGGACAGTTTTTACCGTGGGGATCTCGCCAGGATGATTGCCGACGATTTGGCCGAAATCGGCAGTCCGATCGGGTTGCGCGACCTGAATGGTTACCACGCAAGAACCGTGCCGCCGTTGCGTCTCAAACACCGTCTGGGAGACATATACAACACGGCGCCGCCTACGCAAGGCGTCGTGTCGTTGGCGATCCTGGGCATTCTTGATCGTCTGAATATCGGTCAATACGAGGAAGGCAGTGTGGAATACGTCCATCTGATGGTCGAGGCGACCAAGCAGGCCTTCTTGATGCGCGACCGATATGTATGTGATCCGATCCACATGTCTGTCGAGCCGCAGGCGTGTCTGTCCGATGCGTTCCTGGCACCCTACGTGAAGGCTGTTTCGCTTGAAAAAGCGCTCCCATGGGGCGCCGGGAAGGGGCCGGCCGATACCATATGGATGGGAGTGATTGATGACGCGGGACGGGCGGTGTCGTTCATCCAAAGCATCTATCACGAGTTTGGAAGTGGCACCGTTTTGCCTCGCACGGGCATCAATTGGCAGAATCGCGGCTGCTCGTTCTCTCTGGCCAAGGGGGATTTGCATGAATTGATGCCGGGTAAGAAGCCATTTCATACCCTCAATCCGGCCCTCGCCCGCTTTTCAGATGGCCGGATCATGGTGTATGGCACGATGGGCGGTGATGGGCAACCGCAGACACAGGCGACAGTTTTCACTCGCCATGCCGTGTTCGGCCAGCCCGTGCAGCAGGCCATCACGGCACCGCGCTGGCTGCTGGGGCGCACGTGGGGGGAAAGCTCGGAATCACTTAAGCTCGAGAGCCGCTTCAAGCCTGAAATCATCGACGGACTCAGGGCGTTGGGCCATGAGGTGGACGTGGTTGGGGAGTTCGACGAGATGATGGGCCATGCCGGTGCCATCGTGCGGGATGCCGGCACCGGCATTCTTGAAGGTGGCGTCGACCCACGCAGCAATGGGGTGGTGGCCGGTTATTGAGCCTTGGTAACGATGTCGTCGGCGGCGGCTCGTTTCGCGTGTAAAGCCGTGTACCCAAAGCCATTCGCTCATGCGAGAGCGGCGGGCTACCCTACGCGTGAAGCCTCGGCGGGTCTTCTTGTAAACGAGTTTTCTATATCCCGCTCAGGCAACAGAGGGTTTTGTGCGTGTATTCCTCGACGTAGTCAAGTAGTGCGTCGGAGGCCTTGCGTGCGCCGTTTTCGTCACCCGTGGCGATGCAGCGCGCGATGACGGCGTGCAGCTTGGCGGTATGGGCCAGATCGCCAAAACGCCTGAAGTACAAATACCAGAAACGGCGCGTCTGGGCGCCGATGGGAGTGATGGCGTAGGTCACATATTTGTTCTGTGCGGCCTTGACCGAGAGGGAGTTGAATTCGCGATCAGCCGGAATAAAGATGTTCTCGTCATTTTCGCTAGCCGCGCGGTCGAATCTTTGTGCCAGTTGCTTGAACATGTCGCGTTCCGCCTTGGTTGCCAGGCGCGCCGCGCGGCCGGCAATGATTTTTTCCAGCTCCCGGCGCACCTCGATCATGTTCATTTGGTCGACCATGTCGATATCGGAAACAATGACGCCGGCTCTGGGCAGAATCTTGACGGTGCCTTCGTTCGCCAACCGCTGCAGGGCTTCCCGAAGCGGCGTGCGCCCCAGGCCGAGTGCACGGTTCAGCCTCTTCTCGGAAATCTTGCTGCCCGGTGGCAATTTCATCGTCACAATCATTTCTTCTAGCACCCGGTAGGCTATCTGGGCCTGATTCTCGCCGTCTTGTGTCAATGCTGCGATCAGGGTGTCAAGGCCCGGGTCGCCGGTTTCTGTTTCTGAGAGGGTGGCATCGATAGGCATACGGGTTTCTGGCGCTTGAGGACGTGACGTCCGAACGCCTAATTATGACCTTATTTGATTTGATGAGGGGTAGTAGCCTTCTTCCCGGAAGAACAGGTTCGTGCCGATACGGACGAGCCGCGTTGATCTCGACATTGAGTACCGGGCCCGCACTCTGGTGCGCGACTCACCGCCGGGTAGGTGCGGAATCCAGTTCCTTCCCGCGCAAAGGCGTTGTTTAAAGCACCACCACGCCGCGCTGCTCCAGCTCGATGACGTCGCAGTTGTCGCCCGGCCCGCTGCGGTCGATGATGAGAAAGTCGGAGGTGTTTTCCAGCGCCATGAGGGGGTGGTGCCAGACCCCGGTTGCGTAGTTCACGCCTTGCGATGCCTTGCAGTGGAAAACGCGGATGTCCTGGATGGTGGGGGCGTTGCCGATTGGCGCCACCGCCACCAGGTACGGCCGGCCGGAAATCGGGATGAACGCCTGGCTGGCGCGCGGATGGCGTTCCATCATGGTGAGTTCGAACGGCAGGCGGCGCGGCAGGCCACGGAAAATGGAAACGATGACGCGACCGCCGGCGCCGGGGTCGATGTTGGCCAGATCGTGGTAGCGCTCGGTGTTGCCGTCGTTGATGGGGAAGTGTTTCACCGCGTCGGACACTTCGATGACGTCGCCGAACGGGCTGAAGGCGTCGCGCGTGAGCGGTTCGGCGACGAGGGTGACTGGCGTGAGCGTGTCGGTGGTCATGGTGGGCGGTCCCGGTTTCAAGCAAACAAGGTGTCGAGCCGGAAGCGGGCGATCTTGCCGATTTCCGTCAGGCAGGCAGCGAATTCCGTTTCGCGGGGGTTTTCAAGGCGGCATTCGATGGCGTCCATGATCTGATGACGGCTGAGCCCCTTGACCGCGATGACGAACGGAAAACCGAAGCGCTTGCGATAGGCGGCGTTGAGCGCGCGCAGGTGCGCCAGTTCGTTGGCGCTGCATTGATCGAGCCCGGCGCCGCGCTGTTCGTTGGTGGAGGCGTGCGTGAGTGTGCCACTGGCAGCCTCTTTGCCGGCGAGTTCAGGGTGGGCGCAAATGAGGGCCAGGCGGTCGGCATCGTTGGCCGCATTCAGCACGGCCAGCATGGCGTCATGCAACTGGTCGACATCGGCGAATGGGCGGCTGGCCCAGGCGCCTTCGGCGATCCAGGGGGAGTGTTCGAAGATGGCGCCCAGGCGTGTCGTGAATTCTTCCCGCGGCATCCGGGAGAGGTCGGTCAGGGTCAGGACGGGCGTGTCGAGTGGCATCATGGTGTCGAGTCTGTGGATGAAGTCGGGTTGAACGTGGCGGCTCGCGCCGCGCCGGGAGCATCAAGAGAATTCCGCCCGCGTGTCTCCGCCGGTGCGCGAACCCGCATGGAGCGTCCATCCGTTGTGTCAAGTGTACGGCTTCCAGGCGGGGATGGCAGTCGGGAAAACCGCATAACAGGTATAAGCCGCCGCGTATCAACCGGCGGCTTGTGCCTTGACCGGATCAGATGGCCCAGCCGCCCAGGTAGAACACGGCCAGCGCGAGGGCGATCGAGACCGTGCCGACGTTGAGTTTGCGGAATTCGCCCGAGACGATGCGACCCAGAACCAGGGTGCTGAAGCCGAGCATGATGCCGGTCACGATGTTGCAGGTGAGCACGATGAACACGGCGCACACCAGCCCGGCCATGGCGTCGACCATGTCTTCCATGTGGAGCTTGGAGATGCTGCCCAGCATCAGCAGGCCGACGTACATCAGCGCGGGGGCGGTGGCGTACGAAGGAACCAGCCCGGCCAGGGGGGCCAGGAAGAGCATGGCCAGGAACAGCACACCGACGACGGCCGCCGCGAAGCCGGTCTTGGCGCCGGCGGCGACGCCGGAGGCCGATTCAATGTAGGCCGCGGCGGGCGCGCCGCCCAGGAAGGCCGACACGATCGAACTGATGGAGTCCGACGCGAGGGCGCGGCCGCCGTTGATGATCTGGCCTTTCTCATCGAGCTGGCCGGCTTGGCCCGCCACGGCGCGGATGGTGCCGGTAGCGTCGAAGACCGCCGTCATCACCAATGCCAGCACACTGGGAATGACCGCCACCGTCAGCGCACCCTTGATGTCCATCGCGCCGATCAGTGTGCCGTGTCCGGCCGAGCTCAACGAGGGGATCGCGGCGAGACCGCTGAATTTCACGTGCGGGTCGAACGCCAGGCCGAACGCGGAGAGCGCGATGATGACGATCAGGATGCTGCCCGGCACACGGCGGCGCTCCAGCCCGAAGATGGCGGCCAGGCCGACGATGGTGGCCAGCGCGGGCAGGGTGGTCAGGTGTCCCAGCGAGACAGGCAGCCCGGCGCCGGGGTTCTTCACGACCAGGCCGACGCCGTTGGCGGCGATCAGCAGCAGGAACAGCCCGATGCCCACCCCCGTGCCATGTGCGATGCCGGCCGGCAGATTGCGCAGGATCCAGGAGCGCACGCCCGTGACGGAAATCGACGTGAACACGATTCCCATCAGGAAGATGGCGCCGAGCACCACGGTGGGCGGCAGTTTCTGGCCGAGCACCAGGTCGAAGGCGGTGAAGGCGGTCAGCGAGATGGCGCAGCCGACGGCGATGGGCAGGTTGGCCCACAACCCCATCAGCAGGGAGCCGAAGGCGCTGACCAGGCAGACGGCGATGAAGACGGCACTCTTGTCGAAGCCCGCTTCGCCATACATGCCGGGTACGACGAAGACCGAGTACACCATGGTCAGGAAGGTGGTGAGGCCGGCGATGGATTCCTGGCGCAGCGATGTGCCGCGCGCGGCCATGTCGAATAGGCCTTCCAGTTTTTGCCGCAGGCCTGTGGCTGGGGCAATGGGGGCGGCCACGGCCTCGCGGCCGAGGGCGAGTTCTTGGTCGGTCATGATGCAAGCTCCTTTATCAGCGGGCTGAAACGAGCCGTCTAGGGCCGTCATCAGGCGTGCTTGAGGTTGCCGACGGGCACCGCATGTCGAAGGATGGCGCGGCGGCGGGTCGGCGGGTTGTCTCCGTGCGTCCCCGCGGCTGCCGTGTCGCTGGCCGCCAGGTGATCCAGTGTCTTGTCGGGGAATTTCTTGCGGAATGACCCGGCGGGGCCCTGGATAGGGATCGCGCTTTCGCCGGTCGTGCGCAGGGGCGCGGCGACCGGCTGGCGCGCTGTTTGGTTGATTCGCACATTCAAATTCGTTGAGTGTTCGAACCAGCCACACAACACGCCGGGCCATTCTAGGCACGCTTGCCGCGCCGGACTTTCAGTCAGGCGTGATGGTCGGTATCAAGGCGCGATGATAGTCACGCCGCCGCCATAGGAGATGATGGTGGCGGCGTTCGGGTAATCACTGATTACGTTTGGTCGGGCGGGGGTGTGCGCAGTCCGGACTGCAGGCGGGTGGCCACATCGGCTATACGCCGGCGCAGCCAGGTGATGTCGGCCGCGCCATGCGTGCGCTTGTGCCAGAGCTGGTAGAAGCGCATGGGTGGGAACTTGAACGGCGACGGCAGCACCTTGATGGGCAGGTACTGCGTGTAGTGCTGGGCGAATTGCCGGCCGGTGGTGAACACCAGGTCGGTGGACATGAGAACGTACGGGACCAGGCCGAAGTAGGGAATGGTCATGTGGATGTGGCGCCGCAGGCCGTGTTCGGCCAGGCAGCCGTCGATGAAGCTGGTGCGTTCCGACACGTAGGGCGTGGGGGCGAGGTGGTGCAGTTCCAGGTAATGCTGCAGCGAAATGCCCTTGTCCGCCAGGAAATGCTGGCTGCCGACCATGCAGATGACCTCGTCGTCGAACAGGCGCGACATGTGCAGGTGCGGCGGCGGTTCGCGCCAGTTGCCGATGACGACGTCCAGCGTGCCGTTCTCGAGCGCCTCTTCATAGTTGTAGTCGGCGTTGATGGGGTGCACGATGAGCTTGGCCTGCGGCGCGTTGCGAAACACGATTTCGGCGATGTTGGGCAGGAAGAGGGCATCCAGGTAGTCTGGTGCGCCCAGATGGAACTCCCGGGTGCAGGTCTGCGGCGAGAATTCGACGGGCGAGTGGGTGATGCGGTCTATGGCCACCAGCGCCTCGGTGGCGTGGGCAAGGAGCTCGCGGCCGCGCTCGGTGGGCACCATGCCCGATTTTCCGCGCACCAGGATGGCGTCGCCGGTGATTTCCCGCAGCCGCTTGAGCGAATTGCTGATGGCGGGCTGCGAAAGCCCCAGCCGCATGGCGGCGCGTGAAACGCTTTGCTCGGTGAGCAGCGTTTGCAGGACGCGCAGTAGATAGGTTTCGATGGGTTCCCGGTGTCGTTGCATGCCGGTATTATCGGGTTGGCCCCGGCGCGTTGTCCATTGGAATCGCGAGTGCCCACGGCCCGGCTTGTCTCCATATCGAAATAATGGTCATCATT
>DASTNK010000170.1:0-4834 GCA_035720945.1 Burkholderiaceae bacterium | reverse complement strand
GATATCCAGTCGCACAACCCGCTTCTGCATATCCACTTGGCCAAAACCCGCACGCCAGCAATTTCCGACAGCCGCATGCCTGTTTCCAACGCAATCAGTACTATCCAGCTAAACATTGGATTTGAATAGGCATCCACTGCCATCAGTAGCCGTTTATTCTCTGCCGGTGTCAGCCGTCGGTTACGCCCCGCGCCCGGAGCCGGGCGGCGAATATTAGACACGGGGTTGAACGGCAGCCCAATGCCCCATTCCTTGATCGCAATCGTGAATAGGTGGCCAAGTAGGGCTAGCTCCAGGCGTACCGTGTTATTGCTACGCGGTACTCGCTTACCTTCAGCATCTTCATCATCGGCCAGCCGCGCATCACGGTACTGGGCAACAATATCAGCGCTCAAGCCAGCCAGGGAATATTTACCCAGATGCTTGATCAGTGCCAGGGCCTTTTTATGTTCGCCAATCTGGGTCGATGCGCGCTTAGTTGGGGTAACTTCTCGCAGATACCGCTTCAGCGCCGCCTCAATAGTCATCCGTTCAGCAGGCGCACGGTGTATGTACACCCCGCGTACCATTTCATCTTCAGTACGGCGCGCCCAGTCTTCGGCGTCTCTTTTAGTGCGGAAAGTTTTGGCGGTAGCGGGCCAGCCAGTTTTGCGGATTAATGCCTTCCAGGTGCCGGAAGGAGTCTTGACGATAGTGGCCATTCAGGCTCCGGATGATGCTCAACGCTTCACCACTGTACCGAAACTGTACCTGACTCGCAATCTTGGAAAATCCCCCAGTCTTGGGGTAGAGGTCTGAACCCAGCTAAACACTTATAAACATTGCGTATTTTAAGCTGGTGCCCGGGGCCGGAATCGAACCGGCACGCCTTGCGGCGGGGGATTTTGAGTCCCCTGCGTCTACCAATTTCACCACCCGGGCCCTGGGGGATCACCCCGGGGCTGCCGCGCCGAGGTGTGGAGAAGAGACGCAATTATACGCACTCTTACAGGGGCTTGCCCACCCCGCTGCCCGCCCGGCGCCACATGCCCGACAACCCCGCCGCGATGATCAGCGCCATGCCCACGTAGCTGATGCCGTCGGGCAACTGGTCCCAGATCAGCCAGCCCCAGAAGGTGGCCCACAGCAATCCGGTGTAATCAAACGGGGCCACGGCCGACGCGGGCGCCAGGCGGAAGCTTTGCGAGATCAGGCTGATGCCCAGGGTGCTGAACAGGCTGATGTCCAGCAGCGTGAGCCAGTCGCTCGACGCAATGGGCTGCCAGACCCAGGGCAGGGTGATGGCGGTGAAAGCGGCCTGGGGCAGCACGGTGTAGAACATCAGGGCCGGGAAGCTGTGGCCGGGGTCCATGCGCCGGGCGCTGATCATCATCAAGGCGTAGGTGACGGCGGTCAGCAGCGGCAGGATGGCGGCGGGCTGGAAAGCCGCGCTACCGGGGCGGGCGATGATGACGATGCCGGCGAACCCCATGGCGACGGCCGCCAGTCGGTGCGGATCCAATGGTTCGCGCAGGATCAGCGCCGACAGCAGGACGACGAAGATGGGGGCGACATAGGCGATGGACGTGGTGGCGGCCAGGGGCAGGTGCACCAGGCCCAGGTAGAAGGTGCAGGCGCCGCAGACGTTCAGCAGGCCGCGCCAGGTGTGCAGCACTGGTTGGCGGGTGCGCAATGATCGCGCCCCGCCCAAGGCCCACGCCAGGGCGATGACGAATGGCAGGGCGATGCCGGCGCGCAGGAAAAGAATCTGTAGGGCGGCATAGCGGCCATCCAATGACTTGACCGAGGCGTCGCTGATGCTCAGCGACAGCACACCCAGCAGCATGCAGGCGATGCCGGCGCGGGTGCGCAGGCGGTCTCTTGAAATTCCCGACGGTATCCCCATATAAGTTCTAATGCGCCCTGGTTGGCCCCGATTCAGGGCTACGCGGTTGTTTTTTCATTCTTTATCCAGCAAACAGCACAAATTATGAGCGATTCCGATACCTCCGTTCACGCATCCGAAACCCTTGGGTTCCAGGCTGAAGTCAAGCAATTGTTGCATCTTATGGTGCATTCCCTGTACAGCAACAAGGAAATCTTTCTGCGCGAACTAGTTTCCAATGCGTCGGACGCCTGCGACAAGTTGCGTTTCCAGGCCATAGACCAGCCCGATCTGCTGCAGGGCGACACCGACCTTCGCATCCGGGTGGATTTCGACAAGGCCGGGCGCACCGTCACGATCTCGGATAACGGTATCGGCATGTCGCGTGACGAGGCGGTGGCCAATCTGGGCACCATCGCACGGTCGGGCACCAAAGAATTCTTCTCGCACCTCACGGGCGACAACCAGAAGGACGCCCAGCTCATCGGCCAGTTTGGCGTGGGGTTTTATTCGTCGTTCATCGTGGCCGACAAGGTATCGGTGCTGACCCGGCGCGCGGATGCGGCCGAGACCGACGCGGTGCTGTGGGAATCGGACGGGCAGGGCGAGTTTTCCGTCACGCAGGTGGAAAAGGCCGATCGCGGCACGTCGGTCACGCTGTACCTGCGTGAAGACGAGGACGATTTCCTGAACGGCTGGAAGCTGCGTGAAGTGCTGCGCCGCTATTCCGACCATATCTCGCTGCCGGTGCAGATGCTCAAGGAAGAGTGGGATAGCGAGAAATCCGAGCAGGTGAAGAAGAACGAATGGGAAACGGTGAACCAGGCCAGCGCGCTGTGGACCCGCGCGAAGTCCGACATCACCGACGAGCAGTACCGGGAGTTCTACAAGCACATCTCACACGACTTCGACGATCCGCTGGCCTGGACGCACAACCGGGTCGAGGGCCGCAACGAATACACCCAGCTGTTGTTTGTGCCGAAGCACGCGCCCATGGACCTCTGGGATCGCGATGGACGCCGGGGCGTGAAGCTGTACGTCAAGCGCGTGTTCATCATGGATGACGCCGAACAACTGCTGCCCACGTATCTGCGCTTCGTGCGCGGCGTGATCGATTCAGCCGATTTGCCGCTGAACGTGTCGCGTGAAATCCTTCAGGAAAGCCGCGACGTGCGCGCCATCCGCGACGGGTCGGCCAAGCGCATCCTGTCGCTGCTGGAAGACCTGGCCGACAATAAGGCCGAGCAGTACACCGAGTTCTGGGGGCAGTTCGGCCAGGTGCTCAAGGAAGGCGTGGGCGAGGACATGGCCAACAAAGAGCGCATCGCCAAGTTGCTGCGCTTCGCGTCCACCCGCAACGATTCCTCTGCGCAGTCGGTCAGCCTGGCCGAATACGTGGCCGCAATGAAAGAGGGCCAGGACAAGATCTTCTACGTCAGTGCCGATTCCCACGCCGCCGCCAGCAACAGCCCGCATCTCGAGATCTTCCGCAAGAAGGGCCTGGAAGTGTTGCTGTTGTCCGACCGCGTCGATGAATGGATGCTGTCGTATCTGCGCGACTTCGAAGGCAAGTCGCTGGTGTCGGTCGCCAAGGGCGGGCTGGACCTGGACAAGCTGGCCGACGAGGAAGAGAAGAAACACCAGACTGAAGTCGCCGAAACCTTCAAGCCATTGGTCGAACGCCTGAAAACCTCGCTGGGCGACAAGGTGAAGGACGTGCGCGTGACATTGCGCCTGGTGGACTCGCCCGCCTGCGTGGTGGTCGACGAGAACGAGCTCAGCCCGCATCTGCTGCGCATGCTGAAGGCGGCCGGCCAGGACGCGCCCGAGGTCAAGCCCATCCTGGAGATCAACCCCGAGCACGCGATCATCGCGCGCGCCAAGGGCGCGCAAGACGCCGACTTCGGCGAATGGGCACTGTTGCTGCTTGACCAGGCCATGCTGGCCGAAGGGGCGCAACTGGCCGATCCGGCCGCGTTCGTCAAGCGTGTCAACCGGCTGTTGCTGGGGGCGTAGCCGCAGGGTGGGATTGTGCCGGCCGCGCAGCCCTGCAGATCCCCTTGCGCGGCGCTTGTTTTGTCAGGGCAGCAGATGCCGGGGCCAACCGGCTTCCCGGCCGAAGCGCGCCCAGTCGAACGAGGGGCCGGGGTCGGTCTTGCGCCCCGGCGCGATATGTTCGTGGCCCCGCACCGCGCTCAAGGCGTGGCGGTCGCACAGGGCGCGGTTCAATCGCGTCAGCGCCTGGTACTGGTCGTCGGTGTAGGGAATGGTGTCGGTGCCTTCCATCTCGACGCCAATGGAAAAATCATTGCAGCGTTCCCGGCCTTCGAATGCCGACACGCCGGCGTGCCAGGCGCGCGCATCGGTCGACACCAGTTGCACGATGCCGCCATCGCGTCGCACGAAGAAATGCGCCGAAACCCGCATGTCGCGCAGGCGCTCCAGCCAGGGGTGTGATGAGTAGTCCAGCCGGTTCTGGAAGAAGTCCACGACTTCCGGGCCGCCGAACTCTCCAGGCGGCAGGCTGATGTTATGGATCACCAGCAGAGTGGGCGTGGCGCCGGCCGGGCGGGTATCGAAATTGGGCGAGGGCGCCCGGCGCACGCGGGGCCCGGGTTCGAGCCAGCCGTCGTGGTCCAGCGCCAGACGATTCATTGGCGCAAGCCCAGTTTGGCGTGTTCCTCGCAGCACCAGGTCTTGCCCTGGATGAGCACCGCTTCGGAGCGGGGCAGGTGGATGCCGCAGTGCGCGCAGCGCACCATGGCTTCGGGCGCGGCGACGGGTGGCGCGCCGCGTCGGGGCGCTTGGCGCGCATGCGTGGCCATGTGTTGGCGGGCGGCGTTCTGGCGCGACAGGATGCGCGCGATGACCAGGCCCACCACGATGAGCACGACCCAGCTGAATAGTTTTTCCATGTTCAGCCTCGCTGCAGAAGCACTTCAAGAACGAAACGGCTGCCGGTGTAGGCCA
>DASTNK010000169.1:0-17517 GCA_035720945.1 Burkholderiaceae bacterium | reverse complement strand
CGGCAGGATGTAATGCGCCGGCGTCGACGCGCCCACGGTGGGCAGCCATCCGAGCTGCACCGAGAAGATCTGGATCAGCATCATGCCCAGCGCGAAGGCCGGAAATGAAATCCCCGATACCGCCAGCGTCATGCAGAGCCGGTCCGGCCAGCGATTGCGCCACACGGACGACACGATGCCGATCACCATGCCGAAGGTCACTGACCAGAGCATGCTCAGCAGAGTCAGCCAGAAGGTGGGCATGAAGCGTTCGGCGATCACGGTTTCCACCGGTTGCCTGGTGCGCAGCGAGGTACCCATCTTGCCGTGCATCAGGCCGTCTAGATAACGGACGAACTGCACAGGCAGGGGTTTGTCCAGCCCCAATTCCTGGCGCACGAGGTTGACCGTCTGCTGGTCGGCCTCCGGACCGGCCGCGAGACGCGCCGGGTCGCCCGGCAGCATGCGCACGAACAGGAACACGACCATCGCCACCAGCAACAAGGTGATGACCATGCCCACGAGCCGTTTGATTATGTAAATGAACATCCAGACTCCCGCAGCGCGCGAGGCCGGAGCCCCGCGCGCCTTTCAGGCTATTGCTTCAGATCGATGTCCCGGAACGAGAACGAACCATCGGGCATGACGTACATGCCGGTCAGCTTCTTGCTCTGTGCCGAGATATTGCTTGGAATGGCCAGGAAGGCCCACGGCGCATCCTTCCAGATGCGCTCCTGCGCGTCTGTATAGAGCGCCTGCTTCTTGGCGCGGTCGGTGGTCAGCAGCGCCTGGGCGATGTCCTCGTCCACCTTGGGGTTCTTGTAATACGCTGTGTTGTTCAACACGGGCGGCCAGTCCTTGGAGTCGAACAAGGGCCGCAGCGCCCAATCCGCCTCGCCTGTGGACGACGACCATCCCGCATAGAACATGCGCACCTTGGCGTCCTGGGGGTTCTGCACCTGCTGCACCTGCTGCACGCGCTGGCCTGATTCGAGCACAGTCAGCGATGCCTTGATGCCCACCTGGGCCAATTGCTGCTGCAGGAACTGAACGGCCTTGACAGACGTGCCGTCGTTGTAGCCAGACCACAGCGTGGTGGTGAAGCCATGGGGATAGCCGGCCTCTTTCAACAGTTCGCGCGCCTTGGCGGGATCATACGGCCAGGGCTTCATCTTCACGCCATAGTCGACGGACGTGGGCACCACGCCGTTCATGGGTTCGCCATAGCCGCCGTAAGCCACCTTGATCAGCGCTTTCTTGTTGATCGCATAGTTGATGGCCTCGCGCACCTTCAGGTTGTCGAACGGCTTCTGCAGCATGTTGAACGACACATACTTGACCGAGATCGACGGGCTCACCACCACCTCGAGCTTGGGATTCTTCTTCAGAATGTTGGCCTGCTCGTAGGGCACCGGGTAGACGAACTGCGCTTCCCCGGTCTGAACGACTGCGGCGCGCGTGTTGTTGTCAGTCACCGTGCGGAAGGTCAGGGAATCTATCTTTGGCAGCCCTTTGTCCCAATAGCCATCCCATTTTTTGACCTTCAGGTACTCCGACGGTTTCCATTCGACAAATTCGAACGGCCCTGTACCCACCGGATGGAACGCAATGTCTTTGCCCCATTTCTTCAGCGCGGTCGGCGATATCATCATGGCGGCTGGATGCGCCAGGGAGTTGATGAACGGCGAGAACGGCTCCGTGAGGGTGATCTTCACCGTGTAAGGATCCACGACCTCGACCGACTTGATGCGGTTGAACTGGTTATAGCGGGCCAGGTGATTGGCTTTGTTGGTGACGCGATCCAGGTTGGCCTTGACCGCCGCGGCGTTGAAATCCGTGCCGTCCTGGAATTTGACACCGTGCCGAAGCTTGATGGTGTAGATCAGGCCGTCCGGTGTGACGCTGTACCCGGTCGCCAGCAAATCCACGATCTTCAGGTTCTTGTCGAATGCGAACAGCCCTTCGTAGTAGGCCTTGCCGACAGCCATGCTCAGCGTGCTGTTGGTGTTGTACGGGTCCAGCGAGTCTATGGCATACGGAACCGCAACGGTGACATTCTTGGCAGCCATGGCCACCGGCACGTGGAACGCGCCAAAGGCCAGCGCAGCCGCGATGACGACACCGGCGGGCTTGAATCTTTCAAGCATGACGAAACTCCTCCAACTGATGTTCAATAAAATTAAGCGCCTTCTTGATGTCGTGTGTCCACGACACGTGGAAACCGCTCCCTCTCAGGGCCTGCCCCGACCGACCGGCACTCGCTCCGCACGGGAACCGGATACCCCTAAGCCAGACCTCCACCCACCGCGTGGCGGGCAACGAAATGATCCCGGCCACACTCGACCAGCGGCTCGACAACCGGCTCGTCACCCAGACGGCGCAATGGGCTGGGAATCTCTCCCGACAGCAGCGTGTGCGCCATATGACGACGGCTCGGATCGGCAATGGGCACCGCCGACATCAACTTCTTCGTGTAGGCATGCTGGGGGTTCTCGAAGATGGCGCGGCGCGGGCCGATTTCCACGATCTGCCCCATGTACATGACGGCCACGCGGTGACTGATGCGTTCGACCACGGCCATGTCGTGCGAGATGAACAGATATGACACACCCAGTTCTTCCTGCAGTCCGATGAGCAGGTTGACGATCTGCGCCTGGATGGACACGTCCAATGCGGACACCGACTCGTCGGCGATGATGACTTTCGGGTTCAGCGCCAGGGCGCGCGCGATGCACAGACGCTGGCGCTGGCCCCCGGAGAATTCATGGGGATAGCGATGCGCCATCTCGGGCGGCAGGCCAACCCGGTCCATCAGGCGTTCGACGGTTTCCTGGGCCTGGCGCGGCGTGGCGACCTTGTGGATCAACAGCGGCTCCATGATGGAGAAGCCAACCGTCAGGCGCGGATCCAGTGACGCGAACGGATCCTGGAAGATGAACTGGATGTTCCGTCGGAGCGCCTGCAGCTCCCGGCCCTGGAGCGTATCGATGCGATGGCCATCGAACGTCACCGAGCCCTGCTGCGTCTGCACCAGGCGCAACAGCGAGCGGCCGGTGGTGGACTTCCCACAACCGGATTCCCCAACCAGCGCCAGCGTTTCCCCCGGATACAAATCGAAGCTGACTTTCTCCACCGCGTGGACGCGCCGCTGCACGCGGCCGAAGAGGCCGCCGCGCACATCGAAGCGCGTGACCAGATCCTTCACTGACAGGATGGGGGTGCGCGTCGCCTCGGCGCTTGGCGCCTCGGGGAGAGGAACATCCACCGTTTCCATTTGCCGTTTGGCGGCGCCTGGCACGGCCCCCTGCACCGCCGCCAGGTCCAACAGCGGAAACGGAGCAGGCAGATCGGTGCCATTCATGGCACCCAGCCTGGGCACCGCGGACAGCAGCGCCTTGGTGTAGGCATGCGCCGGCGCGGCGAACACGCGCTCGGCGGGGCCTTCCTCAACCTTGTCGCCGCGATACATCACCAGGACGCGATGCGCCACCTCGGCCACCACGCCCATGTCGTGCGTGATGAAGATCACACCCATGCGCATTTCCTGCTGCAGCTCACGGATGAGCTGCAGGATCTGCGCCTGGATCGTCACATCCAACGCCGTGGTCGGCTCGTCGGCGATCAGCAGGGCCGGCTTGCAGGCAAGGGCCATGGCGATCATGACGCGCTGGCGCATACCGCCCGACAACTGATGCGGATATCGGTCGAGCATGGCGCGCGCTTCTGGGATGCGCACACGCTCCAGCATGCGCAAGGCCTCGGCGGATGCCGCCGCGCTGTCCTTGCCCTGGTGCAGGCGGATGGATTCGGAAATCTGTTCGCCCACCGAGAACACGGGGTTCAGCGACGTCATGGGCTCCTGGAAGATCATCGCCATGTCGGCGCCGCGCATGGTGCGCAAGGTATCGCGACTGGTCGCCGTCACGTCCAGGATGGAATCGTCACGTCGGCGCACCAGGATGCGGCCACCCGCGATGCGACCACCCCCGTGTTCGACGAGGCGCATCAGTGACAGCGACGTGACCGATTTACCAGAGCCGGATTCCCCCACGATGGCCAGGGTTTCACCGAAATCGACGTGCAGCGACACATGGTTCACGGCTCGAACGGTGCGTTGCTGCGAGGTGAACTCGACGCTCAGGTCGGAGACCTCGAGCACTCTGTTCTCGGGGAAGCCGGCGTTTGAATCCTTGGCGCCGGTCCCGGCGTGAGAAAGGGTGTCCTCGACCATTCCGGCCTACCTGTAGATGGCGACGAAGGGCTTTTCACCACGGCGCGCGTAGCCGCGGTACATCCCTTCGGTGTTGAAAGGCATGGCGACATTGCCTTGACCGTCCACGGCAATCAGCCCGCCCTGCCCCTTGATGGCGGCCAGCCGTTCATGCACCACACTGTCGGTGGCCTGCTCCAGCGTCGCGCCGCCGAACTCCATCATGGCGGCGACGGTATGGGCCGCCACCGCGCGGATGAACATCTCGCCTGTGCCGGTGGCCGACACAGCGGCCGTCCCATTGGCGGCATAGCATCCCGCACCGATCAGGGGCGAATCGCCCACGCGTCCCACTTGCTTGTTGGTGACGCCGCCAGTGGACGTCGCGGCCGCCAGATTACCCTGCGCATCGACCGCCACCGCCCCGACCGTGCCGAATTTGCGATCCGGGTCGAGCGGTGCGTGGGCAGCCGCCTCGGCACGCGCGGCATCGTGATCCAGGACAGCCTGCCCGGGCATTTCATTGACGACGCGCAGCCACTGCTCGCGCCGATGGGGTGTCGAGAAGTAATCGTTCTCGACCATTTCCAGGCCTTGCCCCAGGGCGAAATCCTCGGCGCCGCGGCTCACAAAGAACACATGACTGCTGTGCTCCATGACCGCCCGGGCGGCCAGGATGGGATGCTTGACGTGCTCAACGTTGGCGATCGCGCCGCTTTCCAGCGTCGCGCCATCCATGATCGCCGCATCCAGTTCATGGGTACCGGCGCTGGTGAACACCGCACCCTTGCCCGCGTTGAACAGCGCGCAATCTTCCAACAGGCATACCGCCTGGGTCACGCAATCCAGCGCACTGCCACCTTGGTTAAGCGCAGCGGAAGCCGCTTCCAGAATGCCGGTCAGCGCCGCGCGGTATTCACGCTCGGCGTCATTGGACATGACCGAACGGGTCAACGCCCCCGCTCCGCCGTGAATCACCAGAACGGGTTCAACCATGAGAATCTTCTCCAAAAGTAAGCCAGGGCATCACGGATTCGGCCAGCCCGGTGGCGGATTCCAGTGAGTTCTTGGCTTTGTAGGCGGTCGCGGCGCACAAGGCTTCTATCAGGCCCAGGACGGCCGTTTCCGATGTGGCGCTGAACTGACGCTCGCTGCTGACATACAGCGTCAGTGTGGCGTCCGGCGCCAGCGGCGACGTGGGACTGTCGGTCAGGACAATGAGCGAGCTGCCGGCCTTTCTGGCGGCGCGCGCCAACAGCACAGTGTCTTTGACGTAGCGGGGAAACGAGATGGCGATCACGAGATCGCGGGGAGTGGCCCGGGAGAGGCGCCGGGCGGCGTGGGATGCGCCGCCGGCACCGGCCAGCGACTCGACATAATCGCACGACGTGCACAAGCCACGCTGCAACAATGATGCCAAATAGCCGCTGCCCCCGAAGCCAAGCGTGAAGATGCGGTCGGCGGACAGGATGAGATCGACGACGCGTTCGCACTGCCCAGTGGCAAGCGTAGCCTGGGTCGCCTGGAAATTGTGAATGTCTTCCTGCAGTGACGCCGAAAACACCTCCGCCACACTGGTGGGTTGTGCCAGTTCCGAGCGCAGTTTTTCGATTGGCGCCAACGCGGCCTGAAACCCGCGCGCGAGTTCGGAACGAAACTGTGGGTAGCCCTGCAGCCCCAAGTGCCGCGCGAACCGGTTGGCCGTGGCGATCGACACTCCGGCGGCCTTCGCGAATTCATCGATAGTCATGGTCGCGACCTTGAACTGATGCGACAGCACGTAGTCGGCCATGCGCCGCTGGGTGCGGCTCATCGTGGCGGAGGTGGCCACGACGCGGTCGGTGATCGTCGAAAGGGCTGGAGTCATGTGAATAGACGCGCTGCGCTCGTTGGTCCATACCCCACCGTATCAGGGGCATGCCTCAAGAGCTTCATCGTGTATGAAATTAAATTTCCGTGAATATTATATTAAGAAAATTTATTTTCATAATAGGGTAAACCATGATCCCGCGATGCCCACCCTCACGGCGACGGGGGATGTCCTTGAGATGCCGCGCGCCGGTACAGGATCATCGCCAGGACGGTATGATGAAAAGCGTTCCAACAAATTCACTTGACAGGCGCACCCCACCGCATGGCACCCCAACCAGCAAGGGGAATCGTGACATGAAAAAAAAGGCGTGAAATGACTTTGAAAACACTTCCACTGGGGCTGTTTGTCGCGGTCGCCCTGTCTGGCTGCGGCACGGCCGCGAGCAAGATCCCCGCAGCGTTCTTCACCTGTGCCGACGGCAGCCACTTCTCGGCGTCCTTCCCCGAAGGCGAAGCCCTGATCACGCTGCCCGATCAGAAAACCCTCACCCTGCCGCAACAACGGGCTGGCTCTGGCTATTGGTATTCGTCGGGTCGATACGAACTGCGGGGCAAAGGCAAGGATGCCACCTGGACGGTGGGCCGGCGTGCCCCGACCAGCTGCCGATCACAACCGTGAGGCATTTTTCTGACCAAGCGGGTGCACGGTGATGCCTGAATCAGGGCGTATCGTCCAGTCCGACGTCATCGGCGGGGTAATCGTTGTCATACTCGGTATCGGCGAACATTTCACGCAGGGAGCGGGGACGGTCCGCCATGCCGGGCCGATTACCGAACACATGATGACCACGCTCCCCCGCCTGGGAATCAGGCTTGGGAAGCAAATAGAACGCCGACGTGCGTCGCTGACCAACCTGACGCGCATACAGCATCAATGATTTCACACTACCCTCTTCTTTCTCTTGCCACCCTGGCGGTGGCGCCACACCCGCGAACCGCAGGCATTCTCCCTATGGAACCCGGGGTGTTTCCACTCCATAATAGGGCGTTTTTCTGTCGGTCCCGATTATAAGCCCCATGCCCCCGATCACCGATCTCTGGCCATTCCTCAAGTGGGTTGCCTGCTTTCCGGGCAACTATGCCATGCACCTCATTTCCGACACCTGGCCCGGCATCGGTGATTTCCTGGGCATTACCCACCACGCGCCATTCGGCGAGCCGGCCTGGGGGTTTTCCTTCTTCGTCTGGCTCGTGGCGCTGTTCATTTTCACAGAACTTGTCGCCAAACCCAGAAGGCGCAAAGCTTGAAAGGCCTGACAGGCTTTAAGGATACTTAACGGTAATAGCAGCAATCGTGGTGCCAATGATGGTGATAGCCCCGCGCGGGAACGATGATACAGCCCGCCAAAGTCGAAGCCAGCACGATCGCGATAAGAATCTTCATCAAAGCCACCTGGAATACATGTCGATGCATGGATTCTAGGCAGTGCGCGACACAGGCATCTTGCAGAACGTAACCACTTTGACCAAGGCTAAACAAATGCCGCGTCAATCCACGAACCACGCCCGGGAACGCGGGGTACGCTGAAACAACTTTCGATCGCGCGTCAATCCACCAACAGACGCTCGAAGATATCCACGGGCCCCATTTGCCCCCCCTTGAGCATCACTTCCATGCCATCGAGCGTCGGGTTGTCGCTGTGGGCACGGCACAAGGCCACGCCGGGGCTCACCGCGCGAACGAACGATAAGGCCCAGATGTCGAGCGCCTTGACCGCCAGGCTCGATGTGTCGCCTCCCGCCACACCAATGCGCCGCAGGCCGCCGAAGCGCGCCGAGGCGCTCAGGATATCGGCCAACAGACACGCCGTGCACCTGGCCAAATCGCGCGACGACACCTGGTGATCGGGGCCCGTGCCGGATTGCCGCACATAAGCAAGCACATGCCGGCCTGCTTCCAATGCGGCGACAGCCCGGTTGGCCTGCGCCCGTGGATAGGCGGGGTCCGAGATCAGCTGTCTCGCGTCCAGGGCCAAGGGCTGATACGACATCGCCCGGGCAACCTGGCGGGCCGTCACGGGTGACATGCTTCCCGCCAGCGCGAGAACGGGCGGGCCATCGTGGCGCGACGCTGTCTCGGGCTTGCCTCCCCTCCGATGCGGCTGTCCCCGCCTTGCATCTTGCTTGGCGTCAACGGAATCCCAATGCGCCGCCAACGCCTGCAACACGGTACTCGAACCAGCAGTCAACAGCGTGGCTTCGCTGGCGCGCCGCCATATCTGCCGACCCACCGCGGCCAAATGCGCTGGCTCTGCGACATCGAACAGCAAGGCACCCGCCTGCCCGGCGTCGATCACCCCGGAAAGCCCATCCACCCTGGCGTCCAATTCGCTCTCGGCAAGCCTGTACTCGGGGTAGTGGACGCTGACGATCGGCGCCACGCCCTGCCCCTCCAGAACGCGCCGCAGATCGGATTCATGCATGGGCGTGACGGGATGCGCGCTCATTGTTGGATGGCGATCAAGACGGAACACCTCATCCCCGGACCCCGCCGCCGCAAACAGATTGCTGAAGCAGCAGTAGCGCCCGATATCGGGCTGGCCACCAACGACATAGGTCACGTTCGACGCCGCGACAGGCCTCAACGCATGCATCGCCGCACCGATGCTGCCAGTCCCGGCCGCGCTATCGAACGTGGAACAGCATTTGTAGTGGAACACTCGTGCATCGAGCGTTTGAAAGAAATCACGCACGGGGAATAATTCCTCCCGCATGCGCTGCGGCGCCATCGTGCGCGTCGATCCGGCGATGCCCAGCGCATCCAACGGGCCGGCGGCCGCGAGCCGAGCCGGTGTCGGCACATTCAAGAACAGCATGCTTCGCAATCCGGCCTGCGTCGCCACAGCGAGTGTGTCGCTCGCGCCGGTGAAGTCATCCCCGTACCAAGCCAGCTTCATGAGGCGGATTCACCAAAACGCCGCAACGCCACACGCAGTGCCGGTCTATCTCGACTGAAAACCTCCAGCGACATACCCTCTCGCTGGGCCTGCCAGGCCTGGCGTATGCTGGCCACGCCCGCCGCCGGGCCGTCCGGGTGCGCCAGAATGCCGCCACCCGCCAGGAACAGCAGATCTTCGCTTCCCACCGCATCCCAGGTGTCGGGAACCGTACCCGCCCATTGCCCCGACGAGAAAGCCGGCAAGACCCGATCATCGATGGAATCGGACATCGGCTGACCGCAATCACGCGCGGCATCGACGACTTCCTGATCCGGCTGCGCGAACTTCCCGCCCAGCCCGTGCACGTGCATGTGGTCCACACCCGTCAGGCGCCAGAGACTCTGCCACGCCTGATACGACATGCCCAGCAGGGGATGGCGCGACAATGCGCCAAAGCCGTTTCTGTGCCCGTGCAGGGCCAAGGGCGTGCTGCGGCGCAAGGCCTGGATCGCAGAGAACCCGCACCAGTTCAGGCTGGCCATGATGCAATCCCCACCTTCGCGATGCACCATCTCCGCGTGACGACGCATCGCGTCGACATCATCGCTGATGTTGAACGCCACCATCACTTTTTTCCCAGTGCGCTGCGCATGGTCGCGCACCACCGCCATCACGGCTGGCACACGCTCGGCCAGTGGCGCGTGAGCGGGATTGGCGCACACCTCGTCGTCCTTGATGAAGTCCACTCCCGCTTCGCACAACTCCTTGACCAGTGCCGCGGTCTGTTGGGGTGTCAGACCGACATTGGGTTTGATGATGGTGCCGATCAGGCAACCCGCGGGAGCGCCCATACGGGCGCGCGTACCGACAATACCTTGCGTCGGCAGGTCGAATCGCATGCGATAAGCCGACGGCAGGCGCAGCGACTCCAGACGCAAGCCCGTCACCTCCCCCAGGTCGTATAGGTTGCCCGCAACCGTGGCCGCGAGCGTGGGCAGGTTCACGCCGATGTTGGCCAGCGGAAACGACAATCTCACCTCGGCACGGCGCCACGGCCCGGACACCCCGCGCTTGTCCAGAAATGCGCTCCGCAGAGCAGGCGTATCGGCCGGATCCAACTCATGGACCGATTCAACCGTGGCGCCGGCCCGGGCGCGCAACTCATCGGTCTCGTCCCGGACCCGCGCGAACGTGCCGCACGACTGCTCGCCCGCCATGATGCCGGCAACACGGCTTGGATCGTACGGCGTCTCGATCACGTAGGTGGCTTCCAGACGACCCTCAGTGGTCTTTTCTCCTGGCGCCGCGCACACCACCGCCGTGCCCATCCTGGGGATCCCCGCGTCGACGATACGGCTCATAGCGTATCCAGGTCGGGGAAGTCACGCACAGGATCCTTGCCGTCCCAGCCTTGCGCCGCGTCGCGGATGAGATCGAACAGCCTGCCCTTGGGGCCGGCCACTTCGGATAATTCGATCACCGTCCCGGGATACAGGCCGGTATCGAAATAGACGAAGCGACCGCGCTGCCCCACTTCACCACCCATTTTCGGACGGAAGCCCATGCCCTCCAAACGCCGTAGATCAGCGTCATAGTCTTCGGTCCAGTAGGCGACATGCTGCAATCCTGTGAACCCCTGCAGAAGAAAATCGCGATACATGGAGGGCACGTCGTTGCGTACCTGGATCAATTCCACCTGGATGAAGCCGGAATTGGCCAACGCGACCGAATTATGCGGTTCGTAGCGCCGCCCCTCGTATTGGTAGTTAACGATGGGAACCTGCGGGTTGTAGTACCAGGGCCCCACACCCAGCGTCTCGCTCCAGTATTTCATGGCCTGCTCGACGTCACGCACCACATAGCCCAGTTGGCGGATTTCTCCGAAATGACGACTCATTTGCTTCTTCTCCTCTAAGTGTCGCACGACGGGTATGACGGCGACACGCAATTTCTGATTTACAAACCAGTGGACAACCAGGGCACAGCGGTCACCACGGCCAGTCCCACCAGCAACGCCGCGATGTATCCCCAGATATGGCGCATCCCGTCGCTCGGATCGACCCGGCTGATCGCGCACGCGCCGTAATAGCCCACGCCGAACGGCGGCGAGAACAGGCCGATGCCCATGGAAAAGATCACGACCATGGAATAGTGGACTTCGTTGATGCCCAGCTCCCGTGCCACTGGAAACAGCAATGGACCGAACAGGACGATGGCCGGGATGCCTTCCAGCACACTGCCCAGGATGATGAACGTGAGGACCGAGATCGCCATGAAGCCGTACGACCCACCCGGCACACCCGCCATGAAGTGCGCCAACTGGCTCGAAAACCCTGACTGCGTCAGCGCCCAGGCCATCGCGGTGGCGCAGCCGATGATGAGCATGATGGCGCCTGTCAGCGAGGACGTCTCCACCAGCATCGGAACCAGCCGCTTCCATTCGAAATGGCGATACACGAACAGCCCGATGGCGATCGTGTACACGACGCCAATGGTCGAGACTTCCGTGGCGGTCGCCACACCCTCCACCACCGCGGCACGAATGACGAACGGCAGGCAAACAGCCGGCAGCGCGACGACGAACAAGCGCAGGATCTGTTTGCGCTCCACGCGCTTGACCTGGCTCAAGTCATCGTGGCGGCAACGCCGCCAGACCACGAAGCACAACGACAGGCCCAGAACGACGGCGGGCAGGATGCCCCCATCGAACAGGGCGGCGATGGACACCCCGGTGACAGAGCCGATGGTGATCAACACGATGGAGGGCGGAATGGTCTCGGTCTGCGCACCCGTCGCGGCGAGCAGGGCGATCAGTTCGCCAGGCTTGGCGCCGCGCTTCTGCATTTCCGGAAACAGCACCGGGGTGATCGCCGCCATGTCGGCGATCTTCGAACCCGAGATACCAGACACCAGATACATCGCGCCAATCAATACATACGACAATCCGCCCCGAACATGCCCCAGCAATCCTGCCAGGAACTGGATCATCGCCCGGGCCATGCCGGTCATTTCTATCAACGCGCCCAGGAAAATGAAGAGCGGCACCGCCAGCAGGATCAGATGTGACATGCCTTCGTTCAAGCGCCCCATCATCACCACCATAGGCGTATCCGTCGACAAGGCCAGGTAGCCGAACGTGGCCAGCGCAAAGGAGAACGCGATGGGCACCCCGGAAAACACGTTGACCGCCACCAGGACGACGAAGAAGATCACCAGATTGATGTTGCCCAAGCCAGCGAACACGGGCTGAGCCAACCAGAACCCCAGTGCCAGGCCGATCGTGCAGGCAATGGCCGTCAACACCGTGCGCGCGTCACGCACACGAATCAGGCGCAGCAATGACACCAGCGCCATCAACCCCAGCCCGACGGGCAATGCCGCCGCCCGCCACAGATCGTTGACCTGAAGCGCGGGGGTGATGATGAACGACTCATCCCGCGCATAGTCACAGGCGGACACGATGACCAGCAAAAGAAACGCCAGGGACGCCGTCTGTGCGAACGCATCCAGAAAGGCTTGCCAGCGCGGCCCCACACGATCAACCAGAGCCGTCATGCGCATGTGCTCGCCGCGCCGCAACGCGACCACCGCCCCCAGCATCGACAACCAAAGGAACAACATGGACGCGAGCTCGTCGGACCACACCAGCGGCACATGCAACACATACCGTGCCACCACGCCGCTGAACAGCACGACGATCTCCACCACCAGCAACGCCGCGCAAAGCAGTTCGATGGTGCGCCCCAGCCCATTTTCCAGACCCGCGGCCACCCGTTTCAAGCCGACATTCCGGCTGCTTATTGCCGCGCTGCCGGTTGTGCCCAAGCCAGCCATGGCCGTGCTCATGCCAGGTTGCCGACGGACTGCTCCAGCACGCCCCAGGCCTCGGCGCCAAAGCGTCCCTTCCAGGTCTTGTAGAAGCCAGCCTCGCGCAGTTTCGCGCGGAAACTGTCGGACGCGACTTGATTGAATTGCAATCCCTTGGCTTGCAAATCGGCCTGCACCGACTCATTCAGCTTCTTGATGTCCTCGCGCTGGCGGACGCCAGCCCCATTGATGGCGTCAGCGACGACTGTTTGCAGATCCTTCGGCAAGCGCTTCCACGCCCGCCCATTGGCGATGAACCAGAACCCATCCCAAATGTGATTCGTCAGCGAGCAGTATTTCTGCACTTCGTACAGTTTGGCCACCTGGATGATGGGTAGCGGGTTCTCTTGGGCGTCGACGATCTTTGTTTGCAGCGCGGAGTAGACCTCGCTGAATTGCAGGCTGGTGGGTGCCGCGCCCAGCGCCTTGAACATGGCGATCGACAAAGGGCTCACCGGGACGCGGATCTTCAGATCGGCCATGTCGGCGGCGGACTTGATGGGCGCCTTGCTGCTGGTCACCTGACGGAAACCGTTGTCCCACATCTTCTCGAACGCATACAACCCCACCTTGTCGATCGCGCCACGGACATAAGCCCCCACGTTGCCGTCCATGGCCTTCCAGACCTGGGCATAGTCGGAGAAGGCAAAGCCCACGGCATTGATCGCCGCGACCGGCACCAGCGTGGCGATCACCAGGGACGACGGCGTGAAGAACTGGATCCCGTCGGAACGCACCTGCGACAGCATGTCGGTGTCACCGCCAAGCTGGTTATTGGGGAAAATCTTGATGTCCACCTTTCCTTTCGTCTTGGCGCGGATCTCGTCGGCCGCTTCATGGGCGCGCACGTTCAATGGATGCGACAGCGGCAGATTGTTGCCGTATTTGTAGGAATACTCGGCGGCCCTGGCCACGAGCGGGAAGGTACCGGCCGCGCCGGCCAGAGGTAGCGTGGACAGCGCCTTCAGCATACTGCGACGAGTCAAATTCTTCATGAATGTCTCCTGATCTGATTTGATGTAATATGATTGATAGCTGCGATAACGTCTTTCTTGTATTGCAAAGATAATCGTGCAATCATAATAAGGTCAAACACCACAAATGATTGTTTTTGATGTATGTCAGCAAATAATGAACATCAAATCGACGGCGAGGGTCGTCCTGCGGGACGGGCGCGGGTCACTGATATCGCCGCCTCGGCCGGGGTCTCCACCGCCACGGTCGATCGGGTGCTGAATCACCGGCCCGGCGTGCGCTCCGCCACGGCGCAACGCGTGCTGAAGGCTGCCACGCAACTGGATTACCTGCCCGAGCAAGCATTGCGCGAAGCATTGGCGCCCGCGCCCATGCGCATCGTCTTCCTGCTCCCGAAAGGCACCAACCGTTACCTGACCATGCTGGGCGACACGGTGCACTACTCCCTGGACAACTGGTCGCCATTCAACGTGCGCTGTCGCGTGGAGTACATAGAAGGCTTCAACCCCCAGTTGCTCGCCGCCGCCCTGACTCGTCAGTCCGAGCGTGCCGACGGCGTGGCTTTCATGGCCATCGAACACCCCCTGGTGCGCGATGCCGTGAACCAGCTCGTGGCCAGAGGCGTTCATGTGGTCACATTGATCACCGACATTTCCGGCTCCGGCCGCGCCGCTTATCTGGGCCTGGACAATCGCGCCGCCGGGCGTACCGCGGCCTACCTGATCGGTCGATTCATCGGCCCGCGCCCCGCCAAGGTGGCGATGATCGCCGGCAGCCTCAGCTACCGTGCACACGAAGAACGCGAAATGGGCTTTCTATACCTTTTTCGCGAACAGTTTCCAGGCATTGAAGTGGTGGGTCTGCGCGAAGGCCAGGACAACGCCGATCGCAATTACCGGCTCACACGCCAGCTGCTGGAGCAGGCTCCGGAACTGGCGGGTATCTACAATATTGGCGGGGCGTCCGACGGGGTGGCCCGCGCATTGAAGGAAGCAGGGCTGGAACACAAGGTGGTTTTCATCGGCCATGGGCTGACGCCCGACACACGCGCACTGCTGATCGACGGCACGATGGACGCCATCATCACGCAGAACCCCCAGTCAACAATGTCGAGCAGCGTCAGAATCTTTTCCAATCTACGCGATCATCGCCCCGCCACCAGTGGCGTCGAGTCGGTGCAAAGCCAGATCATATTTCGCGAAAACCTGCCCTGAAGCAGGGCTGAACATCCAAGACCCCCTACTCCGGGTCACAATGCGGAAGGCGCTATTGCCGGGGTCTACCGCCGAGCTTGGCCCTACGCGCCCAACCCCTCGGCCAGCGCATTGAAGTCCATGGCAACGACATCCCAGTCCTGCTCGGGGACCAAGTCGGTGTTTTGCCCCGGGCCGTGCTCGCTTGGGCGGGCCACGAACGCGGTGCGCAGACCGCTGCGCCGCGCCGCCGCCAGATCGGAGTTGTGCGCCGCCACCATACAGGCCTGCCCGGGTCGCAAGGCCAGCAGCGCCACCGTGCGATCATAGGCTTGCGGTGTGGGCTTGTAGGCCTGGACCACTTCCGCCCCCAGGATGGCGTCCCACGGGAGGCCCGCGCGCTTGGCGATATCCAGCATGAGCACGATGTTGCCGTTGGAGAGCGGCGCGATGATGTAGCGCTTCTTCAGGCGCCCCAGCCCCGACAGCACGTCCGGCCAGGGATCAAGCCGATGCCAGGCCAGGTTCAACGCGTCGAGCTCGGCCGGATCGACCGCACCCGGGTCGATCCCCGCATCCGGCAGGATTGCCTCCAGGTTTTCCCGATGCAGCGTGTCGAGCGGAACGAATGGCCGGCGCCCGATCCGCACCGCTTCCATGGCGGGCTGATACCGCCGGCGCCAGGCATCTGCGAACATGCCCGGATCAATGCGCGAACCATGGCGCTCGAGAAACGGCCGGGCATGGTTGGCAACGCCGTTGCGCCAGTCGACCACCGTGCCAAACACATCGAACAACAAAGCGCGGATCTCACGCATCACCCATCCCCTCATGGTTTTGGCCAAGGCCTGCTCACGCTGAATAGAGCCCCGCACCGGCCAACGTGGCGATAATCTCAAATTGAATTGTAGTGTGTGAAAACGGATGAACGGGGGGTAAGATGCTGATGCGCCAATCGCCATCCGTGCCACCGTCCACCACGTGAGTGACCGCCTTCATGTCAGCCAAGATCAAACAGTCTGTCAAAGATAAATGGGCCACCCACGACATACGCGGCCACGCCAACGGTCAAGACGACACGATGTATGTCTTCGTCTATGGCACGCTGCGCGCCGGCGAGGCCAATGACATCGGGGATGTCGCGAGACGACATGGCCTACCTGAACCGCGACGGGTCGAGACCACCACCGTGCCCGGCACATTGCACGATTTCGGCAACTACCCAGGCTGGGTACCCAATGACGAGGCGGCCACCCTGGTCGTGGGCGATGTGTACGACGTCGCGCCGAATCTCATCCCCATCCTGGACGACATAGAAGAGGTCTATCCGGGCAGGCCCGGCTTGTTCACGCGGACCACATTGTCTCTGCCTTGCGCCGGAGCCATGCTTCTGTGCATGGCTTATCCCGTTGACCCATCCGTGGCCGCGACGCGGCCGGTGATCGAAGGTGGCGACTGGGTGGCCTACCGGCGGTCCGGGCCAGTCCGACCAAACCCGATACCTTGAAATGGGGGCGCCATGCGGCATGACACGGACTCCAATCACCCCAACCGGTGCTGCATCGCAGGTGGTGGCCCCGCGGGGCTGATGCTGGGCTTGTTGCTGGCGCGTGCGGGTGTGTCGGTGACGGTGCTGGAAAAGCATGGTGATTTCCTGCGCGATTTTCGCGGGGACACCGTGCATCCCTCGACTCTGCAGATCCTGAAGGAACTGAACCTTCTCGAGGAATTCAACCGGCTACCCCACCGACGCGTGGACCATCTGAGCGGCATGTTCGCCGGGCGGGAACAGCAAATCGTGGATTTCCGCGGATTGAAGCCGTTCGACTACCTGGCTCTCGTGCCACAGTGGGACTTCCTGGACATGCTGGCGGCGGCGGGCAAGCGCTACCCCACCTTCGATTTGCGCATGCGCCACGAAGTCACCAATCTGATGCAAGAGAACGGCCGCACAACCGGTGTGCGTGTCAAGACGCCAACAGGCGAGTCTGAGCTTCGCGCCGACTTGGTGGTTGCCTGCGATGGCCGACGCTCCGCCGTGCGCGATGCCGCCGGGCTGCGGGCGCGGGAATATGGCGCGCCCATGGATGTGCTGTGGTTGCGCCTACCCCGCCGCAACGACGACCCGCCCGACACATTCGGCATCGCGGATCGCGGCCACGTGATGATCCTCCTCAACCGCGACGACTACTGGCAAACCGCGTTCGTGGTGCCCAAAGGCCGCGACGCGGCGCTGCGCGCTCAACCGATCAGCGTCCTGCGCGACGCGATCGCGAGATTGGCGCCCTTTCTGGCCGATCGCACCGACAGTATCGAATCCTGGGGCAAGGTCAGTACGCTCGAGGTCCGGGTCGACCGCCTCGAGCGCTGGCACAAACCGGGCCTGCTGCTGATAGGCGATGCCGCGCACGCGATGTCACCGGTCGGCGGCGTCGGCATCAATCTGGCGATCCAGGATGCGGTCGCCGCAGCCAACGCGCTGGCCTTGCCGTTGCGCGGCAACGGTGCCATCGACGAATCTCTGCTCGCCGCCATCCAGCAA